>NZ_JBFNXI010000045.1:0-27456 GCF_040812445.1 Lentibacillus sp. L22
AGTGCAACCGTGAATTAGCATAGTTGCACCTAGTGTGTCAACCATTGATTTTGGTGAAGAGCCAACTTTTTCTAATCAAATTAAAAACGGAACAGACTTATCGAAAAGTCGGTTGTTTCCCTACTCTGTATAGAAAGGAATTATGTTTATGAAGAAAGTTACACGCGTTTTTTATATTTCGGCAGTTATCGCCATTATTTTTATCGTATGGGGAATTGTTCCTAAAGGTGTTCTCCCGCATGCGAATTTGGACAATGTGACAACCAGTATCCAAACATTTTTTGTCGATAAATTTGGCTGGTTTTATCTGCTAAGTATGACTGCATTCGTTATCTTTTCGCTCTATCTTATTTTTTCCAAGTATGGCAGGATAAAGCTTGGTAAACCAGGTGATAAACCGGAATACTCGTATATTACCTGGTTTGCCATGCTCTTTAGTGCCGGAATGGGAATTGGATTAGTCTTTTGGGGGGCTGCTGAACCAATCTCCCACTTTAATGAACCACCATATGGGGATGGACAAACTGCAGGAGCAGCCAAAACCGCTATGCAATATAGTTTTTTTCATTGGGGATTACATCCATGGGCGGTTTACGCAACACTAGGCTTGGCACTGGCTTATTTCAAATTCCGAAAACAAGCACCTGGTGTGATCAGTGCGATTTTGCAACCTGTTTTTGGGGATCGTGTAAAAGGACCGCTTGGCACATGTATTGATGTTATCGCTGTGTTTGCAACTGTTTTTGGCGTTGCCACGTCACTTGGTCAAGGTGCCATTCAAATCAGTGGAGGACTTTCCTATGTTTTCGGTCTTAATCAGACGATCACGGTGCAATTTGTAATTATCATTTTGGTCACTATTCTTTATTTAATTTCCGCAATGACCGGGTTAAATAAAGGTATCAAGTATTTAAGTAATACAAATATTATTCTTGCTATTATGCTAATGGTGTTTATGTTGTTTGTGGGGCCCACTAAATTTTTTATGGATTTCTTTACTACATCGATCGGTAGCTATGTGCAAAACTTACCAAGTATGAGCTTTCGGATGACACCATTTAATAGCGGCGGCAGTGAGTGGCTGAATAACTGGACCATGTTTTTTTGGGCATGGTGGATTGCCTGGGCACCGTTTGTAGGAATGTTTATTGCCCGGGTTTCACGTGGAAGAACCGTTCGGGAATTTGTAACTGGGGTATTACTTGTGCCGACTATTTTCAGTGCATTATGGTTTACGGTTCTTGGCGGATCCGGCATTCATTTGGAAGTGTTTGATCATGTGGACATTATGTCTTCCATTAATGATATCGGCGAAGAAGCAGCACTCTTTGCTGTATTGGAACACTTTCCACTCGGTACGATTATCTCAGTTCTCGCCATTCTGCTCATTAGTATCTTCTTTATTACATCGGCCGATTCGGCGACATTTGTACTAGGTATGCAAACTACAGGTGGTAGTCTTTATCCACCAAATATCGTGAAGCTTGTCTGGGGACTTATTCAATCAGGTGCCGCAGCCATTCTCTTATGGCAAGGCGGGTTGAATGCATTGCAAACTGCATCCATAATTGCCGCATTACCGTTTGCAATTATTATGCTCCTCGTTATCGTGTCATTGGTTAAGTCATTTAAAGAAGAAGCACGACAGTTTGAATTAAAACAAAATAAGCAACGAACGAGTAGCAGAGGTTAGCAACTAATGAGTTGCCAGGCATTCCTAATAAAAGCCCCCTTGATACATTTTAAAACGTATCAAGGGGTCTTTTATTCCTGTTTATAGCGTATGTGTTGCCCGCTCACATACGAATAGGAGAGTTGTGTGACGAACACAACTCTCCTATTTGTATTTCATAATTCTATTTTAATCAGAATCACATAGTATGGATTGGCAATCCTAGTGCTTTTTCAGCTGCTTCCATCGTGATTTCACCCAAGCTTGGATGTGCATGTACCGTTAGCGCGATGTCTTCGGCGGTCATGCCTGCTTCAATGGCTAAACCAATTTCAGCGATCATGTCACTTGCATTCGGTCCCGCGATTTGTGCACCAATAACAAGTCCATCTTCTTCCCGTGTAATTAGCTTCAGGTATCCTTCACTAACATTTAATGATAGTGCCCGGCCATTCGCCGCAAATGGGAATTTTGATGCTTTCGCTTTATAGCCTGCCTCTTTAGCCGACTTTTCCGTATGTCCAACCGTTGCAAGTTCCGGGTCGGAGAAAACAACTGCCGGCATACCGATGTAGTCTACTTCCGCCTTTTCACCGCTAATAGCTTCAGCAGCAATCTTGCCTTCATAAGAAGCTTTATGTGCCAGTGGCATACCAGGTACAATATCACCAATTGCATAAATGTTAGGGATATTGGTACGGCATTGTTTATCAACTTTAATCAGGCCTTTGTCGCCTACCTCAATGCCAACTTGTTCAAGGCCAATATCTTCCGTGTTTGGTTTACGGCCGACTGTTACCAATACATAATCCGCTTCAATAGTTTCTTCTTTACCTTTTGCTTCATAGGTTACCTTGACACCATCCGCTGATTCTTCGACACCTTTGGCCATTGCCTCAGTGATAATGTTTACGCCATTCTTTTTGAGACGTTTTTTCACAATTTGTGAGGATTGCTTTTCAAATCCGTTCAGAATGTCTTTTAATCCTTCTAACACGGTAATTTCAGTGCCAAAGTTGGCATATGCTGAACCCAACTCGGTTCCGATATAGCCACCGCCAATAACTACCATTTTCTTCGGAATTTCTTTTAAGTTCAATGCACCAGTTGAATCTAACACACGATCTGAGAATTTAAAACCTGGAATCTCAATTGGTGTTGAACCGGTTGCGATAATACAATTGTTAAATTTGTACGTTTGGGACTGCTTATCGTCCATAATTTTTGCTGTATTTTCATCAACAAAATATACTTCACCTTTAACAATGTCCACTTTGTTTCCTTTCAACAAACCTTCCACACCAGATGTAAGTTTGTTAACCACGGCTCCTTTCCATTCTTGCACTTTGGAAAAGTCTACGGAAACATTTTCAGTGGATATCCCCAGTTCTTCATTACCATGTGCTTGTTCAGTCAAGTGCCCAGCTTGAATTAATGCTTTCGATGGAATACATCCGACATTCAAGCAAACACCACCTAAAGAACCTTTCTCAGCAATGGTAACCTTTTGCCCCATTTGTGCAGCACGGATGGCGGCGACATAACCGCCAGGGCCGGCTCCAACTACTAGTGTATCAACTTCTACCGGAAAATCTCCTACTACCATTGTTTTACGCCTCCATCATGATTAATTGTGGATCATTCAGCAATCGTTTAATTTGGTTCATGGCTAATTGTGCAGTTGCCCCATCAATGACGCGATGATCAAAGCTTAACGACAATGCAAGTACAGGTGCAACAACCACTTCTCCATCACGGACAACTGGTTTTTCGGCAATACGTCCAATACCCAAAATCGCTACTTCTGGCTGGTTGATTAACGGTGTAAACCATTGACCACCTGCGGAACCAATATTCGTAATGGTACTTGATGCACCCTTCATTTCGCCCGGTGTTAGTTTACCATTTCTAGCCTTATCTGCCAATTCATTTATCTCTTTGGAAATCGCAAAAATAGATTTACGATCGGCATCTTTTACCACTGGAACGAGGAGTCCTCTATCCGTGTCGGCGGCAATACCAATGTTGTAATAGTGCTTATAGATAATTTCATCCGTATCATTGTCAACAGAAGCATTTAAAATCGGATAATTCTTCATCGCAGAAACAAGTGCTTTGGCGACATACGGCAGATAGGTCAATTTGATATCCTGTTCTGCTGCAACAGCTTTAAATTTCTTACGATGTGCGACAAGTCCCGTAACATCTACATCATCCATTAATGTGACATGCGGAGCCGTTGCTTTCGTATTAACCATTGCTTTGGCGATCGTTTTACGGATTCCACTCATTTTTTCACGGGTTTCTGCATATTCTTCTGTAACAGCAGCTGTTTCGGCTGGTTTCGCTGTTTCTTGTGTTGCCTGGTTAGTTTCTTCTTCTGCTGCTGGTTGTTCACCATTCAAGTAACCATCGATGTCTTCTTTCAACACACGACCATTTTTTCCCGAGCCTTCAACGTTTTGAATGTTTACATCGTTTTCACGAGCATATTTGCGAACCGATGGCATAGCAATAACTCGTTTATTCGTATCATCGGTCTTTTGTTCTTTTTTATCTGCTTTATTGCCTTTGTCGGTGTCGTCTTGTTTTGACTCTTCTTTTGCTGCTGGGGTTTCTTCTTTCTGATCATTGTCACCTTCATCAGCACTGTCACCATCATCTTCATACCCTTCTGCATCAAAGGAAATGAGTGTATCACCGACAACAGCAACTTCACCTTCACCGACATGAATTTTTTTCACTGTCCCATCGACTGGTGATGGAATTTCAACGACCGATTTATCATTTTGTACTTCACAGAGTACATCATCTTCTTTAACTTCATCGCCATCCTTGACGAACCATTTGGCAATTTCTCCTTCATGAATACCTTCACCGATATCTGGCAATTTAAATTCATATGCCATATTTCTTCAAACCTCCCATCACGAAATTAAAAATTTATAACTTGATTTACTTTTTCGATGATATCCTTATGGTCAGGCAACCATACTTCTTCTGCCTGTGTAAAAGCATAGACGGTATCTGGTGCAGTAACCCGTAAAATTGGCGCTTCTAAATGCAAAATAGCCCGCTCCTGAATTTCCGAAATCACATGAGAAGCAACGCCTGCTTGTCGCTGTGCTTCCTGAACAAATACAACCCGGTTGGTTTTTTGTACAGACGCAATGATTGTTTCCATATCTACTGGAGAAACCGTACGTAAATCGATTACCTCAGCATCAATATCATTCTTTTCCAATTCATCTGCTGCTTTTAGCGCGGAGTGAACCATTGCACCATAAGCAATAATTGTTACATCTTTGCCTTCCCTTTTGACATCTGCCTTGCCAAGTTCAATCGTGTATTCTTCCTCCGGTACTTCATCGCGGAAAGAACGATACAGTTTCATATGCTCAAGGAACAAAACTGGATCGTTGTCACGAATAGATGCGATCAATAATCCTTTTGCTTCTTTTGGTGTCGCTGGAATAACCACTTTAATTCCCGGCTGTTGAGCGATTAAACCCTCGAGTGAATCGGCATGTAGTTCAGGTGTGTGTACGCCCCCACCAAAAGGCGCCCGAATCGTGATTGGAGCATGAAGGGTGTCACCAGAACGATAACGCAACCGAGCCATTTGTCCATTAATGGAATCCATTGCCTCATACACGAAGCCGAAGAATTGAATTTCTGGTACCGGACGATAACCTTGCAAAGCCAATCCAATAGACATACCGCCGATTCCCGATTCAGCAAGCGGTGTATCAAACACACGATCTTCACCGAATTCTTTTTGCAATCCTTCTGTAGCACGGAATACGCCGCCGTTTTGACCGACATCTTCACCATATATAAGCACGTTTTCGTCATTTTTTAGTTCTGTGCGTAAAGCATCGGTGATTGCCTGAATCATTGTCATTTGTGCCATGATTTACTTCGACTCCTTTTCTTTATATTCTTCCATTTGCTCTTGTAAATTTGCTGGAAGTTCCTCAAACATATGGGAGATGAGTTCTGTCACTTTTTGTTTTGGATAAGTGTCAGCTTTTTTAATAGCTTGTTTAATGTCATCTTTTGCCTCTTCAATGACTTTATTTTCTATTTCCTCAGACCATAGATTCTTATCTTCCAGATACTTGCGGAAACGAACAAGCGGATCTTTCTTTTCCCATTCGTTGTCGAGCTCTTCTGTACGGTAACGGGTAGGATCATCACCAGCTGTTGTATGTGGCCCAAAGCGGTAGGTTAATGTTTCAATTAACGTTGGTCCTTCCCCATTGATTGCACGTTCACGGGCATGTTTGGTTGCTGCATAAACAGCAAGTACATCCATTCCATCTACTTGAATTCCTTCAATTCCGGCAGCAACCGCTTTTTGAGCAAGCGTTTTTGCTTTAGTTTGTTTTTCCACAGGCACAGAAATGGCAAAATGGTTATTCTGCACAACGAAAATCGCTGGAGCACCAAACGCACCGGCGAAGTTAATTGCTTCGTAAAAGTCGCCTTGTGATGTACCGCCATCACCTGTGTAGGTAATTGCAACGGATTTCTTTCCACGTTTTTTCATACCAATTGCAACACCGGCAGCTTGTGTATATTGCGCACCAATTATAATTTGTGGACTTAATGCATTAAAACCTTCCGGGAACTGATTGCCATGATAATGTCCCTTAGAAAACAGGAATGCTTGATATAATGGTAAACCATGCCAAATAAGTTGTGGAACATCGCGATATCCTGGTAACAAGAAATCTCCCTTTTCCAAAGCGAAATGACTGCCTAACTGTGATGCTTCCTGTCCGGCTGTCGGTGCATAAAAGCCTAGTCTTCCTTGACGATTAAGAGCCATGGAACGCTGATCGAGGATACGGATGTAAACCATTCGGCGCATTAGTTCCTTCAAATCATCGTCTGAAAGATCCGGCATATCATCTTTATTTACTACCTTGCCATTTTCATCAAGAATCTGGAACATTTCGAACTGATTTTCAACATTCTCAAGTACGTGTTTCAAAATAGTTCACCTCTTCCTTTCTTTATACCATTTAATATTTTCATAAGTATTCTTCCCGAATTGGGAAAAAATCTGTACCATTTTTAAAGGTTGTTCAAAAAGTCCGGTTCATATGACACAAAGATTTATTGATATTCGTGTCGACATGATAACAGTTGCCTGAAACCTTAACCGATCTTTGTCCTACTTCCTCTTTTGAACTCACTTTTCCACTTTTATTCTTGTTCCCATATTTTTATTTTATTAATCACCAACCATCCATCCATGGACTGTTATATTATTTGTTCAAGAATAATTGGTACAATCATCAATCTAGTTAGAGTGTAGCTCATTTACTCTATACGGTCAATCACTTTGTTCTTATTTCAAATAATTTATTGTTGTTTTGCTGTTTTGGACAACCATCAAAGAATATAACTGTTATAGAAACAGATAAAAACTGTATCAATGTGTTATACTGAAAAATAAGACGAGCTGCACTTCATGAAGCTCGTTTTTTGTCTTTTCTTATTCCTTCGTGCCGGGACTCGTCCTTGTCTGCAGCAAATGTATGACCAAATATGCCCGGATATGATAAAATAGCATATTGATATTGTGAACTAATGATTATGCAAATGAGGAGTGTCATATCATGTTAACCATGAAAGATATAGTAAGAGAAGGTCATCCAGCTTTACGTAAAGTTTCCGAGGAAGTTGACCTGCCAGCATCCGAACAGGAACATAAAATATTGGAGGAAATGCTTGAGTTTCTTAAGAATAGTCAAGACGAAAAAGTTTGCACAAAATATGATTTGCGTCCTGGTGTCGGCCTGGCTGCTCCACAGCTTGGAATAAACAAGCGAATGATCGCCCTTCATTTTGAAGACAATAAAGGAAAATGGTATACGTACGGATTATACAACCCAAAAATTGTCAGTCATTCGGTGGAAAAGGCATATTTAACCATTGGGGAAGGATGTCTTTCCGTCGATCGTAATGTAGAGGGATATGTACCGAGATATGCACGTATTACATTAAAAGCCACTGATCTTAATGGTAAGGAAATAAAACTTCGCTTACGTGACTACGCAGCAATTGTTTTCCAACATGAGATTGATCATTTGAATGGCATTATGTTTTATGACCATATCAACAAAGAAAATCCATTTGCCAAGCCGGAAAATGCAAAGCCTGTAGATTAGAGGGACTCTTATCGCGAGAGGGAGTTCCTTTTACCCTCCATTAATTCATTCACTCAAACCATGTCTTTCTTCCCATTTAACGTTTACCCAGTATAAAAAAATATTTTTAGCAAAAAATAGGTACAAGACATGTATCGTTGAACTTCATAACTGACCTGAAGGAAACTTTTTCACATAAAATAGCGTGTTTTTATTTCATTATCTGGCAAACCGTACTATACTATAACTAAGAGGGATTGGATCGGTTGAATATGTTTTGCTTTTCTTGAGTTTTGGAAAGGAGATGCAACGTACCATGTTGAAACGCCTAAAAGAGAAGCTAAAAAAACGCTTGAAGGATTTTTTAGGCCGTGGACGTGTACCTACTACTTGTGAAGAAGACTACCAATGATGGAACCAATCGAAACCAAAACAACAGCGCTCTAGTCGGAAAATAATGTATGATTATGAATTAAAATTAG
The DNA here is from genome assembly GCF_040812445.1 of Lentibacillus sp. L22. Classification (NCBI taxonomy): domain Bacteria; kingdom Bacillati; phylum Bacillota; class Bacilli; order Caryophanales; family Bacillaceae; genus Lentibacillus; species Lentibacillus sp. L22. Next base: position 8,316 of record NZ_JBFNXI010000045.1, read on the forward strand.
TTAGACCATATTGAATCAACCATGCTGCGGAATTAAATAAAAATGGAGCAGACAATCGAATAAACCCTTGCTTGCTATTAATAAGCGTTAAAACGGGGATAAAAAGGATCTAAGTACTTGGTCAAAGTGTGTGTTCAAAAAGGAGGATAAAAAGAACCGAGAAGTTCTAGGCGGCGTAGCTTTGAGCACCGGAGTGTACATAGAAGGTACATGAGGGGTGGAAAAGCAAGCCAACGACGAAATTCGAAGCGTCATTTTTACCGGACTTTTTGAACATCCTCTCAAAGATCCTTATATCGAAGGCCTTTTTACGGACTATTGAAATTCCTCTTATTACGCTTTGTAATGGTCTGCTGTTTTTTCTATTGCCAGCTCTCGTTGAGAATGGAAATAAAAATAGAAATTGTTAGGAGAGATGAAATGATTTTTAAAGTCTTTTATCAAGAAGATGTTACTGAAATCCCTGTCAGGGAACGAACAAAAACATTATATATCGAAGCGGATAACGAACGCCAGACACGGCAAAAACTAACTGATCGCAATATTAATATCGAACACATCCAACCTATGGATGATGCACATTTAGAATACGAAAAGCAATCCGAAGATTTTACGTTGGAGACCGTCTAAGCGATGAAATTTGTTAAAAATGATCAGACAGCAGTATTTGCCTTGGGCGGGCTGGGTGAAATCGGAAAGAACACATATGGTGTACAATTCCAGGATGAAATTATTCTGATAGATGCGGGGATTAAATTCCCTGAGGATGAATTACTTGGAATTGATTATGTTATTCCCGATTACACCTATATCGTCCAAAATCAAGACAAAATCAAGGGATTATTCATAACCCATGGTCATGAAGATCATATTGGCGGAATTCCCTTTCTATTACGTGAATTAAATGTGCCAATTTACGCCGGAAAACTTGCGATCGGTTTAATCAGAAACAAATTAGACGAGCATGGTCTATTAAGAAACGCGAAACTAAATACTATCGGGGAAGATGATGTGATCAAATTCCGCAAAACATCTGTCTCTTTTTTCCGAACCACACATAGTATTCCTGATTCATATGGTGTAGTGATCAAAACACCTTCAGGCAATATTGTCCACACCGGTGACTTTAAGTTTGATTTCACCCCTGTTGGCGAACCAGCCAATTTGGCAAAAATGGCCGAAATTGGCAGTGAAGGTGTTCTATGCTTACTTTCCGACAGTACAAATAGTGAAGTTCCCGGATTTACCATGTCAGAGCGCATTGTTGGCGAAACGATCAATGATATCTTTGATAAGACGGAAGGACGGTTAATATTCGCAACTTTTGCATCAAATATTTATCGTCTACAACAAGTAGTAGAAGGCGCAATAAAGCATAACCGAAAAATAGCTGTGTTTGGACGAAGTATGGAATCTGCCATTACAATTGGACAAGAATTGGGTTATATAAGTGCACCGAAAGATATATTTGTCGACGCCAATCAAATTAACCGACTTCCAGCCAATGAAGTGACGATTCTATGTACTGGTTCACAAGGTGAAACGATGGCTGCATTATCGCGGATTGCCAATGGTACACATCGACAAATCCAAATCATTCCTGGTGATACGGTTGTATTTTCGTCGTCTCCAATCCCCGGAAATACTATTAGTGTAAGCCGAACCATTGACAAATTATCTCGTGCAGGTGCAGAAGTTATCCATGGAAAGCTTAATAATATTCATACATCCGGCCATGGAAGCCAAGAGGAGCAGAAACTGATGCTGCGCCTTATCAAACCGAAATATTTCATGCCGATTCACGGTGAATTTCGTATGCAAAAAGAACATTCCAAACTCGCTATCGACTGTGGCATCAATCCTGCCAACATCTTCCTGATGGATAATGGTGATGTTTTGGCATTAGGGAGAGACAAAGCAACGGTTGCCGGCAAAATTCCTTCTGGCTCGATCTATATTGATGGTAGCGGAATTGGTGACATTGGCAACATTGTATTGCGAGATCGACGCATTCTTTCCGAGGAAGGACTTGTCATTGTTGTCGTCAGTATTAATATGAAGGAATTCAAGATTTCATCCGGCCCGGACATTATTTCTCGCGGATTTGTCTACATGCGGGAATCAGAAGATCTGATTAATGAGGCGCAAAAACTGGTTTCCATCCATTTGGAAAAAGTGATGGAAAGGAAAACAACACAGTGGTCTGAAATTAAAAATGAAATAACCGACACGATCGCACCGTTCCTTTATGATAAAACCAAACGCCGCCCAATGATTTTGCCAATTATTATGGAGGTATAGGCACGAAGACGGGGACAAATAAAGATTTATCGAAAAATCAGGACCTAAAATCAAAGAGGGATGTCATTATGTACTAAACATATTGGCATCCCTATTTATTATCTTTTATAAGGTTTTTCATCTTCCTCCGTCACCAGGTGTTTTTCGAAGCGGGACAGATCATTATCGGCGCCGATAACAATCAAAATATCATCAGATTCCAATTTATCCTCGGCCCGGGGTGAAACATTAATCTCTTTCCCCTTTTTAATCGCGACAACGTTACAGCCATAGTTGGCGCGAATATCCAGGTCGATAAGTGACTTGCCCAGCATTTTGGAGCCAACCTTGACCTCCACAATGCTATGATCATCGGATAGTTCCAGATAATCAAGAATATTGTTGGAAATAATATGATGGGCAATTCGTTTTCCCATGTCACGCTCCGGATGGACAACCTGATCGGCACCGATTTTATTTAAAATCTTTTCATGGTAATCATTTTGCGCTTTAACTGTAATTTTTTTAATATCAAAATCAGTGAGAACAACCGTTGTCAGGATACTTGCCTGAATATTATCCCCGATTGCCACAATCACATGATCAATATTTTTAATTCCCAAATCCTTTAATGCCTCTTCATCAGTAGAGTCAGCAATAACCGCATGGGAAGCAATATTCTTAAACTCATTCACCCGATCTTCGTCAATATCAATGGCCAGTACTTCCATTCCCTCCATGCTGAGTTCCCGACAAATACTTCCGCCAAACCGGCCAAGCCCGATAACTGCAAAGTCACGTTTCATCTTTTATCCTCCATCATCCATTCCTTACTCTTATTTATCTTACAACAGATTGCATTAGATTACGATTATTTTTTCCTTTTTCGATGTTTGGAAACCAGAACTTTCATGCATGAAAAAGAACCGTACCAAACGTGATACGGTTCTTTTCGTTAAAATATGTTACTAGCTTATTTCTTCTCGGTATTACCCAATACCCGGTTAACCCGTTTACGCAACATTTTCATGCCGCCACCACCAGCCTGGAAGTGACGCAGCTTTCCTTCCTCATCGAACACATAATAAGCTGGTACATATTGGTTTTCAAAGGCATCGGTTAATTTATGTTCATTATCCACGAAAATCGGCTGGGTAATGTGATGCTCATCCGCTACTTCTTTGATTTGATCGAGATCCAAGTCCTTTTCTGAGCGTGGCATATGAACAGCAATAACGTTCAGGTCATCTTTATATTCATCCCTAAACTCATTCACGTTTGGCATTGCTTCCTTACATAATCCGCAACTCACCGACCAAAAGTGAATCAATGTTGGTTTATTGCCAATCAGCTCGTCTTTTTGGATCGGATCACTATTAAACCATGTTGTCGCGCCTTCGAGTTCCGGCATCTGGTCTCGTAATTTCATGTTGATGTCCTCCCTTACTGGATCCGACTGTTATTTCGTTACAATATTATGCATGAAAAAGCTATTGGTGTATAACCGATGGACTCATAAAACTTGGAGCGAACGGTCTCAGCAAACTGAAACTTGAACGCTCCATTGTTCTCACGATTATTTTACAGTGTTGCCTGGCCTGGCTTCCAGTTAGCCGGGCAAAGACCACCAGTTTGCAGTGCTTGCAGTACGCGAAGTGTTTCATCCACATCACGGCCGATATTGTTATGGAAAACAGTTTGATATTGCAATTCACCTTCTGGATTGATGATGAACAAGCCGCGCAATGCAACACCTTCTTCTTCAATTAACACACCATAATCTCTTGCAACCTGATGATTATGGTCTGCAGCCAATGGGTATTGTAATTCACCTAAACCATTGTCATCACGAGATGTATTGATCCATGCTTTGTGTGTGTGGATCGTATCGCATGACACGCCAATAACTTCCGCATCAAGATCTTCAAATTCATCATAACGATCAGACATTGCCGTGATTTCTGTTGGACATACGAATGTGAAATCTTCCGGGTAGAAGAATAATACAGTCCATTTATCTTCTTTCATGATTTCTTCCAAGTTTACTTTACCAAATTCTTTATTAGGCATAACAGCATCCATTTCAAAACGTGGTGCTTGTTTACCAACCATTCTTTCTGACATATGTAATCCCTCCATTTATCGTTCGATCCGAAATAAATTATAGTGAATCCCAGATTGGAAGTCAATATTTAATAAGAATCATTCTAAACCAGATAACAACTTGTCATTTAATGGACACATTTAATCAAGGCATCTCAACATTGTTTGATACACATTATCATCATAACCATTTTTATTATCATTTAACCATTTTTTTCGACACATTTCATGTTTCATGAAAACAGGATTAGGGAATAATCTGTGTTGGAACACATCCTCTTCATACAGAGGAAGTGCAGGATATACCTGATAAAGCAAACAGTTGAAAGGAGACTACATATGAATATTTTTGAGCATGGACTCAATCTGGATGTCAGCGGTATTTTAAGCATGCTTGTACCGATTGTCATTAAGCTTGTATTATTAATTCTTGCTTATTTTATTTTTGTTCCAATCGGGAAAAAAATCATTTCCAAGACACTGAAAAAGGCTGGAAATAATGAGAAAATATCACCTGGCCGAGTCAAAACACTGGAAAAACTATTGATGAATGTGTTCGGATACGCGATGATTTTTGTGTTTATCGTTATGTTATTTGCTATCTTTAACATTCCGATCGGACCATTGCTTGCCGGTGCTGGTATCATTGGGTTGGCCGTTGGTTTTGGTGCTCAGGGACTGGTTAGTGATATTGTTACCGGGTTTTTCATCTTATTGGAACGGCAAATCGAAATTGATGATTATGTTACTGCAGGCGGATACGACGGGATCGTGGAAGAAGTGGGATTACGCACCACCAAAATTCGTGATTTTGATGGTACACTGTATTTTGTCCCGAACAGAGAAATTGTCGGAGTGGCCAATCATTCACGAGGCAACATGCGAGCCCTTGTTTATTTAACGGTAAAATACAATGAAAATTTGCATGAAGTACTCACAGTATTGGAGAAAATTTGTACAGAGTTCGCGACGGATGAACGTTTTAAAGAAGGGCCTGACGTTCTCGGTGTACAAAGTCTGGATCCAAATAATCTGGTGTTGCGTGTCGAAGGTATGACAGAAAACGGCATGCAGTGGGGTTGTGAACGGGATATGCTTAAACGAATCAAGGAAGAATTTGATCAGGCAAACCTTCAAGTCCCGTTCCCACAACAATTAAATATTGCGGAACAACAATAATAAACTCCATTCAGTGAGCGGTAAATACCCCCACTGAATGGAGTTTCTCTTTATTCCATCTCATTTAGTTTTTGTTCAACCATCTGGCAAATATCTTCTGCATTGTACCCACGAGCATCAATAACCGCTCCGGCAGTACTGGTCGTTTGCATCCCCATGACGTTCTCATCCTGGCCTGTAATCACACAGCAATCGCAATGGGCTACATCATCGTTTGTTTTTAAATCAACGACTTCATACCCCTTTTCCATTAGTGCTTCTTTGACATCGGTTAATGACTGCTCCACACCGATTCGCGCCATATATATTGCCTCCTCTATGGAAAATATCTTCCATAGGTTTCCCGACAAATAGCTAATATATGCGTTACTCTTCCTCCGTCTTTTTCGGCATAAAACAAATGATTAATAAACTCACTATCGCCAAAACCAGTAATCCAATATAAACCATATGTAAACCGGTTGTTAATCCATCTTGTAAAATTTCCCTGGTACCTGCTGGCATTGATGTATTTAAATGGGGATCAAGCAAACTGTTTACAGCGTTTACCGAAAAATGGTCACCAAGTCCCGCTTGTTCGATATATGATTTCATTTGCCCATTTAATACACCGCCCAATAGTGCAGCACCTAATGCACTGCCCAATGTACGCATAAACATATTAGCCGCAGTTGCAATTCCTCTTGTTTGCCAGTCAACCGTACTTTGGATCGCAACGATAAAAGCGGTATTGGTCATACCCATCCCAATTCCGATAAAAAACGAGCCAGTCCCTGCCCAAAACGGCCCTCGTTCAGGGGACAACATAAAAAAGATCATTCCGCCGATAATCAAAGAGACTGCACCAAGCAATGACGTATTACGATAACCAATAATCAGCAGCAGTCTCCCGGCAATGGTTGAAGCAATCGGCCAGCCAATGGACATCGTTGTCAGGGTGAACCCTGCAACCGTAGCCGATTCTCCCATTACCCCTTGCACAAAGGCAGGCAGATAGCTCGACACACCGATCATAATCATTCCGGTAGTTAGTGAGGTGATGTTGGCTGTACGAACAATCCGGTATTTCCAAATTGCAAATGGCATCATCGGATCAGCTGCCCGCCGTTCCTGTAAAATGAAACAGAAGAAGCCGATCAGTGACAGCGCAACCAACCCACCCATGATTAATGATGTCCAGGAAATACCGATCCCGCCTTCCACAAGTATAAACATCAAGGTACTCACAGCTAAAACAATCCAGAATGCTCCGGCGTAATCAATGGAACGCTTCTGTTTCTTGATATCTTCATGTAAAAAGAAGATGATTCCCAACATAGCAAGCAAACCAAGTGGAATATTCATCCAAAATACATATCGCCAGCTTAAAACATCAACAAAAAAACCGCCAAACAAAGGGCCGATCACCGCCGATATCCCCCATACACTTGATAAATAGCCCTGTATTTTGGCGCGTTCCTGTTTATTATAGATGTCCCCGACAATGGTCGTTGCAATCGGCATTAAGGCTCCGGCACCAAATCCCTGAATAAATCTGGCAATGATTAACATGGTCATGGATATACTAAATCCAGAAAGCGATGAGCCAATCAAAAACAGAATAATCCCTGCTGTAAAAATTGGTTTGCGCCCGTAAATGTCAGCCAACTTGCCGAATATCAGGACTGTTGCAGCATTTGTCAGTAAATAGGCGGAAAACACCCAGCTATATAAGGAAAAGCCACCAAGATCTGCTACAATACTTGGCATGGCTGTAGCGACAATCGTAGCCTCGATCGCTGCCAAAAACATCCCCAACATAACCGAGGCCAGGATGAGCGGACGATTCTGCATTTCCGTTTTCTTAGTATTTTGTTCCATACCATTCCCCATCTTTTGCTACTTTTTCCCTCTATCATGTCGAGAATAATCTTTTTACTTTTTAGTATAAATATCACGTTTAAGCTGTTTAAGGATCGCTCTTCTGGTTACAATACCATCAAAGTAACCTTCTTCATCTGCAACGCAAACAAACGGATAGTTAATAAGTACGTTTAAACCATCCATAAACGACATGTCTTTTTTTAGTATCGGAATTTCTGTCTTCATCAATTCGTTTACCCGCATCTCGGAAAGCTTTTCAAATTCAAATCGTTCCAATCCCAAAATTTGATTTAAAATAATAGTTTTTCCAATTGTTCCCATTAATTTATAATTTACGTCCAACACAGGCACAGCGGAATAACCCGATTTAACCAGCACCAATAATGCATGTTCCAATGGGTTATTCATTTGTACATGTGCAACTTTTTCAGATGGAATCATAATTTCGCTAATAACAATCTCTGATAATGGTTTATCTTTAATCGTGCTCATTTATTACGCCCCTTTTCATGGAAAAAATCATAAAAAATTTTATCCACAAACATAGTCTACCATACCTTTTGGGTGAAAACAGTTTCTATCCCATTTTATGGCTCAACAACCCAAACTTTTTTTGATTTATATGGCGATTTTATAAAAGATGCATATTGTAGTATGCTAGGGAAGAACTGAAAAAACAAATGGATTGGGGAACAGTTCATGACGACACACACGTATACAAAGCAAGAAGAATTAGCCCACGCAGTCACACATGGAATTGGAGCATTGCTGAGTATTGCCGGTTTAGTACTGCTTATCACGTATGCATCATTAAGCGGCGGTCCGTGGCAAATTGTTTCCGTAACTATTTTTGGCGCGACCATGCTGCTCATGTATTTAACATCTACGATTGTTCACAGTCTGCCAACAGGAAAATGCAAGGATCTGTTTCAAATTTTCGACCATTCTTCCATATACCTGTTTATTGCCGGAACCTATACCCCTATATTATTGGTACTGCTCCGTAATGAAATTGGCTGGATCCTGTTTAGTACCGTTTGGGGGATAGCCATATTCGGGATTGTTTTTAAAATATTTTTTGTGAAGAAATTCCTGATTATATCCACACTGCTTTATATTGCAATGGGTTGGATGGTTGTTGTCGTATGGAATCCGCTCACAGCCACCATGCACAAAAATGGCGTCCTGTTATTGCTTGTTGGTGGTATCCTTTATTCCGTTGGCGCAATATTTTACGTATGGCGGAGTTTTCCATACCATCATGCAGTTTGGCATTTGTTCGTCATCGCTGGATCAGCTTTTCACTTTTTTTCAATATTTTATTACGTTATCTGAAAAAACGCGTGTTATCTTCGCCTAGATAGCACGTTTTTTGTGAAAAATGCACGAAAAGTAGAGCTGGCATCCCGTCCTTTTGTAAACGTTAACATCCTCTCTCATTCCATCTTATTCTTTAACAGCAAATAAGTCAAAGAATTTTCCTATCTGGTTAATCATAAAAAATCATACAAACTATCAACCTTTCCGTGCTATAATACCAGAGACGTTAAAATCCTGGTAAGTTAACTTGATACTGAACATATGATTATAAGAGGGAACTTCTCCCGATTCACTTAAACGTCAACATAAGGAAATTTTTTACGAAAGAAAGGCCTGACCTTGATGAATAGAAGATCGTTTTTAAAAAGATTGGCAGGTAGTATCCTGGCCATTTTCGGCATTGGCGGGGGGACATATTACTATGCGCGGGATATCGAACCAAAGATGCTTGATACCGATCGTGAAACAATTACATCACCTAAGATTCCGACCGCATTTGATAATTTTAAGATTGTCCAATTTTCCGATACCCACGTTGGTTTTCAATATACGCTTGATCAATTAGAGGATCTTATCATGCAAATAAATCGACAAAACCCTGACCTGATTGTGTTCACGGGTGACCTTGTCGATCGGCCGAATACGTATCAGTGGAATCAGCATTTGTCCAATATTTTAGGTTCATTATCAGCCCCAAGCGGGAAGTATTGGATATACGGAAACCACGACCATGGCGGCTACGGGACCAATATTGTGAATGATACGATGAAACAGGCTGGTTTTCAGTTATTGCAAAATCATCATGTTACACTTACTAAAGGAGACGATCAGATCGTACTTGCCGGTATCGATGATCTAATGCTGGGAAGACCTGATTTGACGGAAACATTAAATGGGGCAAATCATGATTTGTTTACTATCTTGCTTGCCCACGAACCGGATTTTGCCGATACAGCTGCAACACATCCAGTCGATATCCAACTCTCAGGCCATAGTCATGGTGGACAGGTAAGACTGCCGTTCATTGGAGATCTGTATACACCTGCTTATGCGGAAAAATATGTTCAGGGAAAATACACATTTAGTGATTTAACGCTATATGTAAGCAGAGGCCTTGGCACAACCCGTCTCCCCTATCGTTTCTTGTGCAAGCCGGAATATAATATTTATACATTAAAAAAGGCTTAAGGCACCTGTTTAATAACGTCTCACCAACCATGGTGGATAAGCAAGACTGGTAAAAACCACCTGTAACAGTTTATCCATAGTTTTTATGAAGAAAAAATGGTAAACTAAATGCAATTTTGATTACTGGAGGTACCGATATGACGAAAGGTTTAACAAGGATATTACCTCTTATTTTTATCCTGGTTCTCCTATCCGCATGTGGGGAAAAATATGAAGGTGATTTTTCCTATAAAGTGAACGACTTTTCCTTTACTGACCAGGATAATAATAAATTAAGCAAAAGTGATTTGGACGGAAAGTTTTGGGTTGCCGATTTTGTGTTTACAAATTGTGAAACTGTATGTCCGCCGATGACTGCAAATATGGCCAGATTACAGCAGCAATTGGATGATGCTGATTTGAATGATGTGCAATTGGTTTCCTTTAGTGTTGATCCAGACAACGATAAACCCGAGACATTAAAAAAGTATGCAAAAGAACGCGGGGCAATCAATTTTGATAATTGGCATTTACTTACCGGATATGATTTTGAAACGATCAAAAAAATTTCGATCAAATCGTTTAAATCCCCTGTTGATCAGATACCCGACTCCGATCAATATGCCCATACAACCCGCTTCTTCCTCGTTTCTCCTGAAGGAAATGCGATTAAGTCCTATGATGGAAGAAAACCAGGCGATATGAAAAAAATTGTTGAGGATATAAAAAGTATGCATTAAGCACGGATCTAAACTCCGTGCTTTTTTAAAAATCGCGAGTGCCTGCCTCCGATTAGTCGATACCCCTTGAAAATGGTCAGACTTTCCTGTACGATAAAGACAAGCTTATGAAAGGAGGGAAAAAAGAATGGTTGATCAATCAACCCCGTTATGTGATATTGCTAAAGCGCTTTATACCATCAATAGACATGCCAAAACGGCCCCCGAACCACAGCATTTGTATTATATTAAAAAGGAAGCCATCAAACGGCTCTTACAGGAAAAACAAGCCGTAAAAGTAGGCCTTCACTTTTCGAACCATCCGAAGTACAGCAGTCAACATTCAACATTATTGGTTAAAGTCGATGATTACTATTTTCATATACCCCCTGCAAAAGAAGACTTCCAACAGCTAAAACATCTTGGCGCACTCGATCAGGACTTTCGTAATCCACGAACAAAAATGTCACTTTCACATGCCAAAAAGATTATCTATCGCTATATTGACTGGAAGCCCAAAAACGTCACATCGGCCAACCGCAGGAAACGGTATTCTTCCTCTTACTATACCAAATCATCACTTGGACAAATGGAATGGCCCAATCGAAAAGCACACCGACATTTTTGATAAACAAAACAGATTATCTGGACAAGCAAGGATTATCTTACTCTGATGACGCTCCTTTCTACTGCGGGCAACATGGGAAAAACCATTTTCCTTAAAAAATGTTTGAATCTCTTATTTAAAAGGAATGGTTACATAAGGAGGCGTTATCATGCGAACTGAATTAAGGAATTTCCTATATGAGCTTGGAAATTACGCTGACAAAACGCACATTCTGAAGGATCATTATGAAAAATTAACCGATGAAGAAAAAACATTGGTTATGGACCTTGCTCCTGCAGATCAATTATCCCCGGAAACACAGGACAAACTTGCATTTGAATGGTTATCCGCAGTGCAGAAAAAATTAAGTGTACAAGAAAAAACACCTTAGACGAAAAGGAGGGAGTGTATGATTATCCGATCACACACTCCTTTTTTTGACCTTATTGCGAATAGCCCCACCGAGCCGGACTATAAATAAAATACAGCCAAAAACAGCCAGGCTTTGAAACCCTATTTTGAGTAAATTAGCAAAGACACCGTTCATTTGTTGGATGCTAAATAGCAGTATGCCAATCATTACAAGCAAACTGGCAATCAGGTAACTCAATACTTTGGTCGAATTGATGGCAACAAACCAATGGACAATTGGCTGGACAATATAATAGCTGACAAACATTCCGCACAATATAATAATAAAATACAATTGGTCTTCTGTTAGTCCAAGTGATAATAATTGGTTTAAATGAATCCATTTCATTCCAATCAACATAAACAGCTCCCCCCTATCCAAAAAACAATTCCGATAGCTTTTCTCAACAGTTTTGACGAATTGAAGTTGTAATATACCATATGTTATGTAAACATACAGACTATTTGTTATAGTTTAGAATGCATTGGTTTATTTGGGAGGAGCTGGTTTATCCGAACTCAAAACTAATTCATAAGGAGATCAAGGCCGTTTTTCCAATTAATCAATTATGAAAGTTTTTCCCATGTATTTTCCCTCATCCATATGAAAATACTAAGCAAAACATGATACCGGGGGGAATTCCGTGGAAGAGAAAAGGAAGTTGGATCTGTTATCCATTGCGTCGGTTCCATTAGTAATGACATTGGGAAACTCCATGTTAATTCCGTTATTGCCAGTAATGGAAGACAAGTTGAAGATTTCCTCACTGCAATCAAGTCTTATTATTACAGTTTATTCCGTTATTGCCATTATCCTGATCCCGATAACCGGCTATCTGTCTGATCGCTATGGTCGGAAAAAAGTAATCATTCCCAGCCTTATTCTTACTGCAATCGGTGGGCTCATAGCAGGACTTGCAGCCATGTTATTTGATCAATCCTACTACTGGATTTTACTTGGCCGGTTCATTCAGGGAATAGGGTCATCAGGGGCTTTTCCTGTTGTATTGCCATTGGTTGGCGATATGTTTAAGGATGATCAGCAAGTTAGTTCCAGTTTGGGACTCATCGAAACCTCGAATACGGTTGGTAAAGTTTTAAGTCCGATCCTTGGTGCCTTATTAGGGATGATTACCTGGTATGTACCACTGCTAGCCATTCCTGTATTCAGCGCCGTTTCATTAGTGCTTGTGTTCTTTTTATTAAAAGCACCGGATAAACAAGAGGAGCCGATGCCATTTGGTGAATTTCTCCAGAATGTTAAACGCATTTTATTGGAAAAAGGACGTTGGCTGTTTGCTGTTTTTGCCATTGGCTGTATTTTGATGTATGTATTGTTTGGCGTATTATTTTATTTATCTACCTTGCTGGAAGACGATTATCATATCACTGGCGTTATCAAAGGACTGATTCTTGCTGTTCCATTACTGGCGCTATCAATTGCTTCGTTTATTACTGGAAAGAAGATTGGTGAAAACAAACCATTGATGAAATGGCTATCGTTTTCTGGATGCTTATTATTATCTGTTTCTGTATTTGTCATTAGTTTCTCGGAACATGCAGATCTGCTAATTATTGGTTTGGTGTTTAGCGGCATCGGGATTGGACTTGCCCTCCCCTGTCTGGATGCCTTTATTACAAGTGGGATTGAAAAACAACAGCGGGGAACGATCAGCTCGATCTATAGCAGTATGCGCTTTATTGGTGTGGCAGTGGGCCCTCCGCTATTTGCCATGATCATCAAACTGTCCCACCAAGTACTTTTTCTTTCCACAGCAGGTATTTGCGTTGTCGCATCGATACTTGCTTTGCTATCCATTCGACCGGCAAACCAACAGCAAAAAGTAAAATAATTCAGGTTTAAGTAACAAAAAACAGGTGTGACGAAGAGGTCACACCTGTTTTTTTATTTTATACAGGAAAAAAAGGCTTTGTGTTGTTGTAGTAGTTAGAAACGACTACATCCAATAGTGAAGCACACACTTACTTCTTTTCCGGCATATATTATCATGCGTTTTTTTGTTTTGCCAAAACCAATTGCGCTTGTTTCTTTTCCAACCGTAGCTCAATTTGGTCCAATCTTTTTTCATCTTGTAATAGTTCTTGTTTGTTCTGACTGACTAGTTGTTCAAAATTCTGTGTTTTCGGTCTCATTTTTGTACACTCCTAACTTTTCGTTACTATCATTATAACATTTTCAGTTCGAAATTGTTTGAACTTTTTGTTACAATTTTAGTATTGCATACTCCGTCCTAATGGGTAAAAAATTTAATTCCCCCACATATTCATTACCGCCACGAAGTTCGTTTATTTGAATTTAAAAATCATAAGGAAATGGTTGCCTGAAGATGTTGTTGCATGGGTGAAGATTACATGAGGCTGTCATAAGTTTTATGATTTCATCTTACAACATAAATGGAAATACAAATTTGTTAAGGTTCTTTCTTGCAAGTAGAGAAATGATAGAAACAGGTACATAGTTATTCGGGAGCTCAATGTTTACGGCAGCTTTTTTCGTTAATACGTTACTTTCTCCCTTTGTTTCATTTTCTCATAAAGATTTAACAATTGATCTAATTCTTGACTGATCGTTATTGCTTCAATACTTGTAAGTCCTTTATGCATTGCTACCCTGGTCATTTCTTTTCGTAACAATTCAATATCTTTAAGTATTTTGTTCATATTATTCACTGGTAAGTGCCTCCTTCGTGGATTTGACCAACCATTCCACTTTAGCATAGTAATACAAATATTGACAAGTTTTTAGCAAATTATAATTATATCAAAGTCATTTGTCAAAAAATACGTGCTTCATGTATGATTTATTGCAGTATCCGGGCAGATTTTGACGATGTTTCGAGTCCTGCTTGTCCCAGATTAAGATACTTGGCCTTATTTCTCGTTACGTGGGTAATGTTTATGTTAACATATAAATGTGTGTTCAAAAAGCGGAAAAAAAGACCAACGAGTGATGTGCAACAAAGAAAGGATGTTTCCATTGAAAGAACCAAAAAAGAAAAAGGAATGGGCTGAATGGGTAAAAGCCATTTTTATTGCTATTATACTTGCTTTTTTACTACGAACCTTTGTCTTTGCTACTTCTATTGTAGAAGGTGAAAGCATGGTTCCCACACTGGAGGATGGCGAGCGCGTTATTTTCAGTAAAATTGGTTACCTTTTCGGCGAACCTGAACGTGGAGATATCGTCATTATAAAACGTCCTAATAAAAATTATGTCAAAAGAATTATTGCACTTCCTGATGAAACAATAGAGATGCGTGAACACCAGTTATATATTAATGGAAAAAAATTAAACAAAACATTTGTAAGTCAGGATGCCATTAATCATACTGGCAACTTCGGACCCATTAAAGTCCCGGACAACAGTTATTTCGTAATGGGTGACAATCGCGCTATAAGTATGGACAGTAGAAATGGATTGGGATTCATCAAAAGGGATACGATTATAGGCAAATCGGAATTTGTCATTTATCCATTTGATGAATGGAAAAAAACGAGGTAACCTTACCAAACGACATGGTGAAGATGCATAACCAATAGTTCACTTGAAAAGGATGATCAGAACTTGATGAGATCATCCTTTTTTTGCAATTCTGTTTAAGAAGATGTTCAAGTGCTCTTTTTAGAAAAGGAACTCCTTGCACTACTCATTGTCAAAAAGGCAGTAGCCGATATTAAGTAGCACAATTAAAAAACAGATTATCCCAAATATTGTCTCCCACATACAACGTACCCCCTCTATGTATTTAATCCCTGGACCTATTCGTAATGGTTGTTCTAATGAACCTGTCTTCCATATTAGAATACCAATTTTTCCATAAGAAATAAAGTGAAACTTCAGTGGACTGACCTTTCTCCCGCCTTCATGCTGCTGCCTCCCATGTGAGAGTTGCGATTAGCCTTTGCATATTTCTTTTTTGATTTGCGGTTGGCACTTTATTACCTTCCCTCGTTTTCCCTTAAATTATGAGCGCAGGGACTTACTACCGGTTAAAACGGTTTGAAAACAATTTCTCTATTGCGTTTTTAAGATCTAATGAAAACGTCTATACACTTTTTCCGGGGACACATATAGTATAACTGTAAAGATTCAGGAGGTGAATTACCATGTTTGGATATGGTGGCGGCTGCGGCTGTGGCTGTGGTGGTTACGGCTACGGTGGTGGTGCCGGTTATGGCGGTGGCTGTGGTTTTGCGCTAATTGTAGTTCTGTTCATCCTTCTAATTATTGTAGGAACTGCCTTCTACTGCTAGTTAAACAATTTCGCTTGTGCTGATGTTTTTAGCACAAGCATTTTGTTATTAGGGGAAGCTGAATTCATTCACTTCCCCTCCATTCTTCATACAACGATCAGAAACCGCTTGTAATTGGCGCAAAAAACGCCTACACGCATTTAATCCCACGTATACACACGAAGCAAAACAGTATTTACGAAGACCTATGATCATACCTCAATTTCTTTTCGCCTGCTTGATGACGGAATCTTAAGCTCTTCCCGATATTTCGCCACGGTTCTGCGGGAAATGGTAATTCCTTTTTTCGTTTTAAAATAATCGGCAATTTTTTGATCGGAATATGGCTTTTGCTTATTTTCTTTTCCAACCAAATCTTTTAGTAACAGTTTTACAGTTGCCTGTGAGGCGGAATCACCGTTATCAGCCGTAAGCCCGGAAGCAAATAAACGGCGAACATCATACGCCCCTTGAGGTGTCTGAATGACCTTATTCATCGTCGCACGCGAAACAGTTGATTCGTGCATGTCAATTTCCTCGGCAACATCTTTCAATGTCAACGGTTTTAATGCAGAAAATCCATGAAGCAAAAAATCATGCTGCCGTCTGATAATCACATCAACAATTTTTAAGATTGTTGAGCGGCGTTGTTCCAGACTGTTCACCAGCCATTGATAGCTTTTATACTTATTTTGCATATAACTTGCAGCTTCATTTTTGCTTGTCAGAAATTCGGCATATTGTGGATTCAAGCGAATATGTGGCAAATAACCATCATTTAAATAAACCGAAAATCCATCACCTTTTTGTTCAACCACAATATCCGGATGCAAATAATCCGCCTGGGAATTATTAATCCGTGCACATGGTTTTGGATCAAATTGTTGAATAATATCGCTCATTTGCTTCACATCTGCCAAAGAGATATTTAAATACTTGGCGATATCCTGCCATTTTTTGTTTGCCAAGTCATCCAAATACTCGGAAATCAGGCATTCCAAAACGGGCTGATCAGGATAATAATATCTGGCCTGCAAAAGTAGACATTCTTGTAAGTTTCTTGCACCAACACCAATTGGTTCCAACTGTTGCAGCAATTCTACGCCTTTATCGATAACGGTTTCACTTACAGAAATATCTTCTGCAATCTCCGCTGTATTTAAAGGCAAGTAACCATTCTCATCCAAATTTAATATCAGATAATGCAACAGGTCGCGTTCAGACTCTGTCACATCAAGCCATTGTACTTGCTCAAGCAATTGTTCACGCATGCCTTGTTCTTGTTCCGGAATAAAATCAAATGGGTTATGATCGTTATTATTGTTTACGCTGCGATACGATTTTTCAGGATATGGGTTGTCCGGAACTTTTTCCTCCAATTCAATTAAAGGGTTTTCCATCTGCTGATCCTGGATGAACTGATACAACTCATACGTGGAATATTGCAAAAGCTGTATTGCTTGCCGTAATTCAGTTGTCATCACAAGATTCAACGATTGTTTTTGTTGAAGAACAAGCTCCATCCTACTTCACTTCCTTTGTTATAGCTTTCCTCAAATCTGAATCCGCTTACATAACCATTATATTATGTTTGAACGAAATTATCGCCAATAAAATGAATTGCTTTATTATCTTCATTTTAACATATTTTAATGTAATTGTGACAAAATTATTTATGGAAACAAAATAGCAGTCTTCTATACGAATAGACAGACCGCTATTTTTATAGGACTGCAAACAAAACGAGATTGATTATTTAATTGATTCTACGGAAGACAAAGTAGTCTCGCTAGTTTCTTTGTTTATTTGATGACGGAACCAAGGTCCTTTTCCCATAAACAAAAGCGGGATATATATCATTCCTGCAGTTGCGGCAACCCACATCCAAGCGCTCCAACCATATCCAGCTACGATAATTGGTGCCAGTAATGTTACAGTAAAACCAACAACTCTTACCGCAAACCCCCATAGCCCCCACGCAGAAGCTTGTAAAGATGCTTTGATGTCTTCAGCATTTTCTGAGAACAAAGCCATCCAAGGTCCATAAGCGATTCCTATAAGTCCTCCTAAAAGAGAGGTATAAATCATTAACTGTCCTTCTGGAATTGATGATCCAAAAAGCGTCGCAAAGTATACCATATAAACAACCGCTGCAATAGCCCCCACTAAAGATACAATTTTACGGAGCATTAGCCGATCGGAAATCCAACCAGCGATTAGTAATGTAAACAGGTTAAAAAGCCAAAAATACTTTGCAACGGCTGCTGCCTGTGAATTACTTAGATCAAAACCTTGTTCTAACATGGTGGCACCATAGGCTTGAATGGTTAGATATGTTGTCAAAAACAGGGAAATTCCAATACCTAATGCTAAAATATGTGGAACCGACAGCATTCCTCCCTTTTTCTGTTCTTCTGGTTCCTTTTTTTCCTTGATCTTTTTATTTATTTCCTTTGCATCTTCATTCCCCGTAATGATCTGCTCACGTAATTGCGGTGACAAATCTGAGATAAAAAACATAATAAAAATTGCCGAGGCAAGAGCAATCGACCCTTGAATGTAAAATTGGGATTCCCATGTACCAAAAATAGGAAGTGTCCAACCCGCTAATCCATTGGCAAAAAAATTGGAACCAACAGGACCAAATGTCCATAATGCATAAGCCACAGCACGCCCCATCCGTGGTGAAAAATCGCGAACCAACCCTGCCGTTGTACTAATTGATGCACCTTCTACAACGCCTAAAATAATTCGAACTAAAAGCAGCCCCAAAACCGACTGAACGAATACCATACTAAAGACAACTATTCCCGTCAAAATCAAACTCGGCACAAGGAATCTGACTCGGCCGTATCGATCAGCTAATGGTCCAAATATTAAGGCAGATGCACCGGCAAATACTACAGAAACTGCTGCAATCAATCCATAGGTTGTCAGACTCATATCAAGATCTTCCATAAGCATCGGGATGACTGGGGAAATTTGCGCCTCATACGCCGCAATAAAATTGGCGAGAATCACGATAAACAAAAACCAAGCTCTCTTTTTTCCTATGGGGTAAGTGGTAAGCTCACGTTCATAAAATAATTTTCTAGCCATTGGTTTACCTCACTTTGTTCTATTTTTTTACTAACTGAGTGAATTTCATAATTCCTAGCCCTTGTGCCCCAACGAATTTGAGACATAAAAAAGGAAGTACCTCCCCAAATCTTGTATAATGGTAGTTGAACCGACAACC
>NZ_JBFNXI010000046.1:0-27381 GCF_040812445.1 Lentibacillus sp. L22
AAAAGGTTCCAAGCAAACTTTTGATTTGCTTGGAACCTTTTTATTTACTATTTTTGGCTAGTTATGTCCCAGCCTCTCACGTGATTTTTGTTTTTGGTTCATTTTTATTTTACCCTTCTTGAGGCTGGTAATTAACATCAACCGGAACCTCGCCAAATTCATCGCGTACCATTTGCATGATATTCAATGCCTGATCTTTTGGCATTTCATCTGTAATCACATTTACATGTACTTTACCGGCATCTTTATCGTCAAATCGGACTAGTACATCCTGGTAATCCGCTGATGCGAGAATGGATTCTTCCAAAATCGATTCTTTTGAAGACCGTTGTTCAAGCGCTTCAATGTCATCATATGCCTTATTTTTCTCTTCTGTACTTGCTGCATTGGAAGCAACGACATCCTCCAAGCGTGTAACTTCCTTGCTGCGCTGATCTTGTACTTCCAGCCTCATTGTTTCAAACAATTGGTCTTGTCCGACATTGGCAACGTCATCTACTTTAGCATCCCCACTATTTGCTTCCTCCGAGACTTCCTTATTTGTTTGCTGTTCATCCTTGTCATTTTCCAAAAAAGCTACCTCGTTTGTTTTGTTTGATGTCATGTAGTAAAAACTTAGGACAATCATCAAACTGAGCATTGTTAATAACCACACCGTTTGTTTTTTCAGCATATTCATTTCCTCCCCCTATTTTTTTGGCATTACGGATACTTTATGGACTGGTACATCGAGGACTCTCGCAACAGATTCGATCACCCACTTTTTCACTGTTGCATGGTCAACGCCTTTTGCAACCACGAAGACACCCCTGACATCCGGTTTTTTGGTTTGTATTAATAATGGGACTTCCTTATCGCCCTGTCTTACAAGTACAGTTTCAGTTTCTTCCGAGTTGTCCTCGACATCTCTTGTTCCCCCATTTTTATCAGACTCATCAGTCGTTTGCTGGTCCGTAATCAGATTTTTTTCATAGACTTTTACCTTTGTAGAATTAAGGTTGACCATTACCTCAGCATCTGATATACCCTGGATCTTGTCCAACATCGTCTCAAGATCTTTTTCATAGCTTGCTTCCAATTCATCTACATCGCTGGTAGCAGATTCTTTCTTGGCAAATGTACTATTCGTATCCTGGTCAGGCTGATTTGTTTTAAGTAGATCCTCTTTCCCTTTGTCAGATGATGAAGAAAATGCATTACTGAGAATAACTAAGAGCAAGCCCAACAAGCCAATGACGATTAGATATCTTATTTTTTTGGACGGGTTTTTCACATTGCTGTCGGAGTCTTTTTTACTGAAGAACTGTTTAAGTTTTTCGATCAAGATGACCCTCCTTCCATATGATTGTCAACTTTTCGTCATTGATCTCCCATACATCGTGCAATAAATGTTTGATCTCCTGTACATCTTGTTCATCATCTTCTACTGGGGCATCGGTATTAATATCGATGTTATCAACTGTTTGCACTGCTCCCTCCTCTTCATCTTCCATTTGACCAAGATATACAATGACTTCCTCCAGGTTTTCATATGCTGGTTCTTCGTCCGGCTTAAACTGGAAATCGATATTGACAATCTCTGCCTGGTATTCATCCTTGAGCCGGTCCTTGGCCAGATCTTTTAGTTGGACAGCCATTTCTTCTAAAATATATGCACGTTGTCCAGCTTGTATTTCTTTTTTTTGCTTTTCGATAGAATTTTTCATAGAATCTTGTTTTACCTCTTCCCTGCTCAGCTTGGAAAAAGCGGTATCCAACGATTGATCAATATTCATATTAAATAAATAAAAAACCGGTTTTAAAAATATCAAAATTAAGATAAGGCCTACAACAAGCTTAATATATTTCTTCATTGCCGTAGCCGGAATAAGCAAATCTATAATTAGCGCGATAATCAAAAATATGACAATTTGTGTAACCCAATTTATCAGTAAATCCATATACTCACCCCTAGCGCAGCAACAAGGTTATATTACCGGCGACAACGATGATTACAATTGCCAAAAAGAACATTAGCGTAACAGCCAGCAATGCGGCTAAAATATAAAACATATGCTTGCTAATGATATTCAAACAGGATATAACCGGTCCATCCCCAATCGGTTGCAAAACAGCCGCAGCAATTTTATAGATAAACGCGATTGCCAATATTTTCATCGCTGGAAACAGTGCCAGAAATACCACAATCACCAGACCCACAATGCCAACCGCATTTTTTAACAATAACGAAGCACTCAGGATCGTATCTGCCGCGTCAGTAAATGTCCTGCCAACAACCGGGATAAAATTGCCGGTGATAAATTTGGTTGTTTTCATGGCTACTCCATCCTGAATCGCGCTTGTAGCCCCTTGTACCGACATGACCCCAAGGAAGATAGTTAAAAAAGCGCCAAGTACACCTAATGCAACTGATTTAAATAAATTCGCCAAATGGGTTGCTTGATATTGTGTATTTAAGCTGCTAATAATCATAAGCAAGGCTGATAAAAATACAAGCGGTAAAATAAACTTGGATACGAGTACCCCGCTGACATAGATTAAAAAAACGATCACCGGATGGAAAAAAGACACGGAAACAACATTGCCAAAAGAAGCCATCAATCCCAATACAAGCGGGATTAATGCAATCAGGAAATTACTCATCGAATCAACGGCCTCTTTAGTATAGGAAAACGCCAAATAAAAACTGTTTAATGCTAAATAAAGCAATACCAAATACACAATAAAATAGGCAATTTTACTGACGGTATTTTGTTCAAAAGCTGTCTGTATCGTTTGCAGCAATACGGAAAACAATGTCAGCATCAGCAACAACCCAAGTAGTTTTCCATTCAAAACGATTTCATAAAATAAATATTTTATAACACCCAACACCATCGATTTGAATGAAAATGAACCATTATTCTTCAAAAATTCATATAGGCTTGTCTTTTCCAATTCGGGTATATAGCCGCTATAATCCCGAACAAGCTGGTCCCAATATTGCTGGATTCCCTCCAATTTGACATCGTCGAGAATGGAAGATTCCAAATCTGTTGCATCAGGTGAGTCAGGTAAATCTGGGGTGTCGTCAGGCGAAGCGAACACTGATCTTCCATTGGCAATTAGTAAAATAAGAAACAATATGGCGATACTTCGTTTAGCTAGTTTCATCCATCTACCTATTCTCCTTTATAGAGGATGTTCAAAAAGTCCGGTAAAAATGACGTGCCCCTGCAAAAGGGGTATGCCGACGCCTCAGCGCAAGCCCGTTTTTAGTCGGCCTTTCTTTGAAGCTCGTTGGCTTGCTTTTCCGCTCCTCATGTACCTCTTACGTACACTCCGGTGCTCAAAGCTACGCCGCCTCGAACTTCTCGGTCCTTTTTTATCCTCCTTTTGAACACGCACTTATACAGATTATGCGGTTGGCAAAAAGTTTAAGATCGCCTCAATAACAGCTGTGATAACCGGGATGGCCAAGAGCAGAATGAACACTTTGCCCGCAAGTTCGATCTTTTGGGCCACTGAGCTAAGCCCGGCATCTTTAGTAATACTTGCACCAAGCTCAGCAATATAGGCGATACCAATAATTTTCAGGATAGTTTCCATGTACATCCCATCTATATGTGCCTTAGCTCCCAGCGATTCCAGCATAGAAAATATCGTGCCGATTTGATTAATGATCGAAAGGAAAATAATAATTCCGGTAATCAGGATCAGGAAAAAAGCAATGGATGGGTTTAGATCCTTTAGCATGATAAACAAAATACTTGCAACAATACCGAAGATTACAACGTGTAAGATATCCATGTACCTACCCCTGGAACAAAAAGACTGACTTAATCTCCTGAAATAGATCCGCCAGACCCTGGATAACAATAATCAGAACCAGGATAAACCCAACCACTGTAGCAAGATGGGCAATATCTTCTTTCCCCATTTGTTTCATAATGGTATGAATAATTGCAACAATGATTCCGATCCCGGCAATTTGAAATAAAATGGTTGCATCACTTAGCATGGATGTACCCCTTTCCTTAGAAGGCAAGAATGGATTGTCCGGTTAAACTGGATGGTATAAAAATACAGACTTCTATTCTGCTCATGTAAAAGTATCACTACCTGAGTTCAAAGCCTTTCATTCTAAAAAAATAACAGGACAATAAACAATCCGCATAAAATGCCCAAACTTTTTGCCATTTTACTATATCTGTATTGATCATCTCTCGCCTCCGCCAACTCCCGGTCTAAATGGCTTACTGTTAATTGAATCTGTTTTTGTTGTTGGGTGAAATCGTGTTGTCCCAAGGTTTGTCCGAATTGAAGCAAAATCTCTTGTTCAATTTTCTTCAAACTAGACTGCTGCATCAGGACGTTTACTTGCCGCTCCCATAAATCAGCCAACTCCACATCATCTTTCTCCATAGCTTCACCTAAATTTTCAAAGAATGATCTTGATGGATTCGGTATTTGTTTGGCAATGGTTAGAAATGCTTCCTGTAATGGCAGCTGGCTATATAGGATTTCTGCTTCCAGGATTTGCAAGGCATTTTTCAACTGTCTAATATGCTTTGGACGATCATCTATTCGTTTACTAATTTCAAAACCTATCCATGTTGTCATACTAATGAAGAGCAGGGCACCAATCCATTTCATATGGCGTCATCCAAAGGTTTCTTAAAGATAATTTTTTCCTGCTTATCGTAAATAGACTGGATTTGACCCGGTGTTTTTTGCTTCGTTAGAATGACGATACGTTCGAAAACACGATGGTCAAAAAGCTGTTGGAGTGAGGGACGTCGTTTTAATTCGTCCAATGCCTTACCATGAATGGTGCAAATGACGCTAACTCCGGCATGAATGGCTTCCATCAACGCTTCTGCATCTTGCTGGCTGCCAATTTCATCCGCAACCAGGATATCCGGTGACATGGAACGAATCATCATCATCATGCCTTCAGCTTTCGGACATGCATCCATGACATCCGTCCGCAACCCCAGATTATGTTGGGGAATCCCTCTTAATGAAGCAGCAATTTCTGAGCGCTCATCGATAACGGCGACTTTTTTTGCCGGAATATTACGCCAGCCGGAAGCAAGTAATCGCGTTAAATCTCTGATAATAGTTGTTTTCCCTGTTTGCGGCGCCCCGACGAGTAGTGTATTCTTAAAGGTTTCTCGGTAAAGATACGGCAATAATGAAGCGGCGGCACCTATTTTTTCCTTTGCAATACGGATATTCATGAATGTGATATGCTGGATAGCCTTGACAAAACCATGTAAAGTATTTACCTTCCCGGCAAGCCCAACCCTGTGTCCACCTTCAATGGTGACATACCCTTGACGTAATTCATCTTCCAGCCGGTAGAGGGAAAACGCACTTATTTGGTTTAGTACATGCATGCTATCTTGTTGTGTCGGCCTGCACCTTGCCAGCCATTCTGTTTGATGATCAAATACAAGTTCAATTGGCTGATGCAGCCGAAACCGAATTTCCTGCAAGACAGTCCATCTTTGGCCTACTTTTGCTTGTACATGTTCACGAATTGATTGTGGAAATAAACGCAGTATTTCTTCCATAGCAAGTCCTCACCTTATAATATTAGCTTTATACTAAATGTATGTGGACATAGTAGGAATATGACTCGTTTAAAGAGCAAACAAAAACAGGAGCAGTCTAAAAGCGACTGCTCCTGTTGATACAATAAAATGCTATTTATTTATTAGCCCGGGATACATATTTTCCATCGGATGTATTGATTACCAATACGTCCCCCTTATTGACGAAAAACGGCACTTGAACAATTAAACCGGTCTCCAGTGTTGCCGGTTTGGATCCACCACTGGCGGTATCTCCTTTGATCCCCGGCTCTGTTTCCGTCACCTCAAGTTCCACATTATTTGGTAATTGCACCCCAAGGACTTCCCCTTCGTAGGTTATAACCGAGACCTCCATGTTTTCTTTCATGAATTGCAATTCGTATTCAATTTGGCTGGTCTGCAGTTCAATTTGTTCATAGGTGTTCGTATCCATAAATGCATGGGTATCACCTGATGCATATAAGTATTGCATTTTTTTCGTCTCAACATGGGCAGTGTTTACCTTTTCACCACCACGGAACGTCTTTTCCTGGATATTCCCATTCCGGAGATTCCGGAGTTTGGAACGGACGAATGCTGCCCCTTTCCCTGGTTTGACATGTTGGAACTCCATAACTTGCCAAATATCATTATCTACTTCAATAGTTAGTCCTGTTTTAAAATCGTTAACTGAAATCAATCGAGAATTCCCTCCTTGGAAAATTTATTTGAAGCTCAAAAAGTCCGGTAAAAATGACGTGCCCCTGCAAAAGGGGTATGCCGACGCCTGAGCGCAAGCCCGTTCTTAGTCGGCCTTCCTTTGAAGAAGTTCGTTGGCTTACTTTTCCGCTCCTCATGTACTGGGAAAAGGACCTTCTGCTAAAACCGCCCACGTCCTGTGGGCAACGCAGAAGTCAGTACTTCCTGTACAAGCCCGGTGCTCAAAGCTACGCCGTTTAGAACTTCTCGGTCCTTTTTATCCTCCTTTTGAACACGCATTTACAATTGAATTAATCCTTTATCAGCAAATGTCAGCCGTTCATTACCTGTTTCGGTTACTACCAGATCATCTTCAATCCGGCAACCGCCGACATTTGGCACATAAATACCTGGTTCAACAGTAACAACCATCCCAGGCTCCAATATTGTTTCTGACCGATGTGAGAGTGTCGGCTGTTCATGTACTTCCATTCCCAAACCATGCCCAGTGGAATGACCGAATTTGTCTCCATAACCTTGTTCTGTTATATAATCCCGGACAATCGCATCTCCCTCTTTGCCAGTGATTCCCGGTTTGACACCTTCCACACCTTTGAGTTGCGCCGTTAATACCGTATTATAAATGTTCCGCAACTCATCACTTATTTCTCCAACAGCGACTGTTCTTGTCGTATCGGAGCAGTAGCCTTGAAACAAAGCACCATAATCCATTGTGACAAGCTCTCCATTTTGAATCTCTTTTTCTGAGGCTACCCCGTGTGGCAGCGCTCCACGATAGCCGGAAGCAACAATTGTATCAAAACTGGATGATGTAGCACCTTGTCTGCGCATAAAAAATTCCAGTTCATTGGCAATCTCAATTTCCTTGACGCCCGGTTTGATATAGCCTTGAATATGAATAAAGGCATCATCAACAATTTTGGCAGCCTGTTTCATGATTTTGAGTTCGCTTTCCGATTTGATTAGCCGTAAATCTTCAATCAATCCACTGACTGGAACAGGTTCTGCTGAAAACAGTTCCTGATACTGTTCATATTCGGAAAAAGTCACATGATCCTTTTCAAAACCGACACGTTTTATATTCCGTTTTTGCAATTGCTCATGAAGCTCCTGAATCATGGATTCTTTATGCTGGATAATTTCAAATTCGCGGGCTTGCTCAGTAGCTTGGTCTATGTAACGAAAATCCGTAACAAATAGCGCCTCTTTTCCTGTAATAATCGCTGCGCCAGCTGTACCTGTAAATCCTGTAATATACCTCCGATTAACTGGACTTGTAATAATAATTGCGTCCAACGCATGGGATTCAAGCTTTTCACGTAGCTTTGTTAATTTCTCCATATTCCCATTCCTTTCTGTTTTGAGCTGATCAAAGTGTTCTCGAGTCGACTGTAGTTTTCTCATTTCTCTGTTCCTGCCATGGAAAGACTAATAATTTTTATCTGCACCTGATCTGTTCTGAATGTTCTATGTGTGAAACTTACTGCAAAACGATTTTTTACTTTTATAGTTTATCATAAACCCACTTGTTTGGATAATTATTTATTTCCTGTCTTTCCATACCTTTACAACCGTATCATAATAATCATATGAGATGGAATACCCAATAAAAGTACCATAAAGTATGAATAAACAGACCGTTGACACAATCGTATGCATGTTCATTTCGGCTAAAGATGGCACATCACCAAAAATCGGGTGTAAAACATAAAAAATAATCACCCAGAGGATAATCCCGTAAACTGCTCCAAACCACCACGGCCGGATTCGCTTGAACAATCCATAGTAGATAAACGCTGCCAATATGGAGAGTATCCCTGCGCCAAGTATGGAAATAACATCGCCAAGCCAGCTGTCTGTCCATTCTGTTTTTAACCAGGACCGTAACTCAAAAGTTTTGGGGGAAACCTCTGCAAAATTAAAATAATATAGGAGTACACCGCATATACTCCAGATCAGTCCGCCGATAAAACCGGTGAATAAGGATCTGGGCAATATGGACACTGGTTTCACTTGTTGCGAAGACGCTTGGTTTGGTTTTTTTTCCGCCACAATACCACCTCCACCCCTATTATCACCAATTGTCGAAAATTAAGTCTCGAAGTTTATAATCCGGGCTAGTGAAACCCCATGTTTTTTAGTAAAATGAAATTAGGAAGTGAGCCAATAGGAAGGTGAAGGAAGCACACTAGCCGCTGGGCGCTGGAGCCGGACATGGCCTTTCCAGTTATAAGCTTCATATATCCATAAATTTTATACTTTCTTTACTTTGAACAAAAAACCAAACTAAATTTGAATATTTTCATGTAAAAAGGAAAGAATTTAAGATAACCAGTAAAAAAGACGATATAAACCCCCTCTTTGGTGGTATACAGAAAATAAGGGAGTTTTGTATCTACGTACCTTGAAAGGAGGTCTGAATGTTTATGATTCGCAATAAGTTTTCCGTGTTCGTTTATGTGATCATCGGTCTTGCTGTTATCGGCTTGTTTTCTCAACTATTTAATAATACAGCACACTTTTTCGGCCGTATTTTTACCATGCTCGGTGTCAGTATAGCGATTTTCGCGGTAATCTATTTCGTGTTTCTTAAGAAAAGGGCCCCTTCCAGCGACATGAAAAAATACAAGCAAGCAGTGAAACAATCAAAAGCAAAATATAAAACAAATAATAAGAAATCAGTTCGCCAAAAATCACCGCAACCATTAAACATGAAAAAAAAGGCCACCAAACGTGCAACCCATTTGCGGGTGATTGATGGAAACGGCAATAAACAAAAAAGAAAAAACCGGGCATCCTTTTAAATGACAGCTCGGTTTTTTCATTGATATTCTTTCAACGTACATTCATTGGGAAGCAGAACGACCGACAGAATTGACGCTCACTTTATTTAGGCCAATTGCACAAAAACTGATCCGCGCTCATTCTTCCTGTGTTAATCAAATTGGTTTTCACTGTCTCCGGAATCGAAAGGTTAACTGTCTCCACATCTTCAACCGGTATAAAGATGATGTTATTTTTTTGCGATTTCGAGATATAACGTGCATCATGTGCCTGTTTCATGGTAGAAAAGAGGGCATGGAACATATCAAATGCATTTTTAATTTTCCGTGGATGGGGTTCTGACATATCTGCGCTTAATTTTATCCCTAAAACTGGCCGCTTTTTCGTAGTATCACCGTTTTCAAAGATCCAAAGCGGAAAATTGCTTAGTAAACCGCCATCAACCATAATACTTTTTTGTCTTGTTTTACCTGGTAATTTTTTGGGCATAAAAAAATACGGAAACCCTGCGCTCATGCGTACTGCTTTAGCAATGGGGAAATAATTTGGGTTTATACCATAGAGACGTTCCAAATCGTCTGGAATGACAACCATCTTCCCAAGTGATAAGTCACTGGCAACTACCTTCAATTGACCTTGCTTGACATCACTAAACGTATAGATCTTCTTCGCGGCTAAACGTTCATATAACCAATTTTCCAGTTTATCACCCTTATAAATCCCCATTTGAAAATAAAAAAACAACCACTTGCTAAATGGAATATAATTACTTATGGCGGGCGGATCGCGGAAATTCCTCAAGTCAAGTTCTTCCAGTACTTTTTTCAGTTCCTGCAGCCGATAATCCGCCGCCACAAATGCAGCAACAATGGCTCCAGCAGAAGTGCCTGCCACGCGAACAAATTCATGCCCATGCTCTTCTACGCTTTGTAACGCACCCACAAACGCATAAGCCTTTACACCACCGCCAGAGAACACGCCATCAATTTTCATCGATTTCGCTCCTTATTCGGGCTTTATACATCTTTAAGCAAAATGTTTAAAAATTAGAACATGAAATTAAAAGAAAATAAAAGAACCCACCTGGTTAGATGGATTCCGATCGTCCTATTCAGCTTCAATATGGTTTTCACGTAATTTGGCAATCCGTTCCTTATCCGCCTTAAAATACTGCACAACATCACCGATTCGGTCAATGGAATTCCAGCTTAGGTGGTGCTCAATTCCTTCCACATCCTGATAAATATTTTCTTTTTCCACGCCGATAATTTCCAAAAACTGCTCAAGTAATTCATGACGAAATACCAATCGTTCACCAATTTTTTTGCCTTTGGCAGTTAAAATAAATCCCCGGTATTTTTCATAATTCAAGTATTCATCTTTATCTAATTTTTGTACCATTTTTGTAACAGAAGATGGATGCACCTCTAATGCTTCGGCTATATCGGATACACGTGCATACCCTTTCGATTCAATTAATTTATATATCAGTTCTATATAATCCTCCATACTTGGAGTTGGCATAAAATCTCCTCACTTCGAAAATAATTTTTAGGGAAGGCAACAATGTTTCTAGTTTAAGGATACATGATAACTATCCGATAGACAAGCCATATCCGCAAAAATTAGGGGCTAATCAATAAATGATTAGCCCCTCTTGACAAACATCATCCTATAACCCGCATTTCAATTGGGCACCACAGCTTGTGCATGTATTACAACCACCAATGTCTTCTACACTGCCTTCACGGCACACCGGACAAGTATCTCCAACTTCTGAACCGATGGTAACGTTTGTTTTATCCAGCTCTTGGATGGTATCCATCAGCACAACACGCGGCTGTTCTTGTGTCTGTTCTGTTTCATCTGTTTCATCAAATGAATTTTCCTCCGCCTTTAAGGTTAGCACTTGGGTATCACGGCTGCCGTCTACATAAACCGTGCCACCTTTGGCTCCCCCCCGGTATAGACGTTGATAGACGCTCTCTACTTGCTCGACGTTATATCCTTTTGGTGCATTAACCGTTTTGGAAATGGAACTATCTACCCAGCGCTGGATGACACATTGGGTATCAGCATGTGCTTCCGGTGGTAATTCCATTGCTGAAACGAACCAGTCAGGTAATTGATTTGGATCCTGATCCGGATGTTGATCTAAATATTCTTGAACAATATCTGCCTTAACCTCAATAAATTTTCCAAGTCGTCCACTTCTAAAGTACGAAAAGGAAAAATATGGTTCTAATCCGGTACTTACGCCAACCATTGTACCAGTGGATCCGGTTGGCGCAACAGTTAATAAATGGGAGTTCCGAATGCCATATTTTAATATGTTCTGTCTAATATCATCTGGCATTTGTTTCATGTAACCAGTATCGATAAATGCTTGACGAAGTTCGTTTGTTTCTTCGTCCGTCTTACCAATCAGGAATGGGAAACTTCCTTTTTCCTTGGCCAATTCAATCGATGCACGATATGCGGTTGTAGCTATCGTTTCGAATATTTGATCGACCAATTTGTTTCCTTCTACTGAACCATATTCGGTTTCACAGTAAATCAAGAGATCATGAAGTCCCATGACGCCGAGACCAACACGACGTTCACCTAACGCTTGTTTTCTGTTTTCCTCTAAAAAGTATGGTGTGGCATCAATCACATTATCCTGCATTCGCACACCAGTTTGTACTGTTTGCTTTAGTTTCTCGAAATTTACTGTTTTGGTGTCTTTATTTGCAAATTCAGCAAGGTTCACTGCTGCTAAATTACAGACTGAGTATGGTGCAAGTGGTTGTTCTCCACACGGATTTGTTGCGACAACCTGATCGCCATAAGCTTTGGCATTCGTCATATCGTTCGCATTGTCAATAAAGAAAATTCCCGGTTCCGCTGAATACGTTGCACAAATATTAATTAAGTTCCATAATTCCTTGGCTTTGATCCGGCGATAAACCCGAATACCATAACCCATTTCTTCCCACTTGCGAACGTCGCCCACTTCATGCCATTGGCTGTTATAGTCTTCCATTTCCTGTTTTGTGTAATTTTCTACATCCGGAAAACGCAGTTCATACCAGCTGTCATTTTCCACGGCAGTCATGAAATCTTTCGTTAAGCAAACGGAGATATTCGCACCAGTTAAAAACTCTGGTTGATGAACAGAATATGTTCCGCCGTCTCTTAATTTGGTTTCGGCCTCTTTAATCGCTGCTTCGGAAAAACCGCCCAATCCTGGCATCGTTTTATAATTAACAATCCCTTGATACAGTGCAACCTCTGTTTCTGTCAATGGCGTAAACTTCAATTTTTCTTGTGCTAGCTGTTTGATTTGTTCGTCTCCAGTGTTTTCAATTAAGTATCGTAAAATTCTCGGGTTCTGCATCTTGGAAATAATAAATTCAATGATATCCGGGTGAGAATCTACAAGCATTATCATTTGCGCTCCACGTCTTGAGCCGCCTTGCTCAACTAAGTGAGTTAATTTGGCAATATCATCCAACCATGATACGGAACCAGATGATTTCCCGTTGACCCCTTTTGCCAATGTATTACGAGGTCTAAGTGTTGATCCATTGGTACCAACACCACCACCTCTGCTCATGATTTCCATAACCTGTTTGCGATGATCGGAAATCCCTTCACGCGAATCCTGGATGTATGGCATCACGTAACAGTTAAAGAACGTGACATCTGTTTTTGAACCAGCGCCATAAAGAACCCGGCCGGCCGGAATAAAGTTTAGATTTGATAATTCTTTGTTAAACTTGATGAATGATTCACGCCGTTTCTCTTCTGTTGGTTCAACTTGAGAAAGCCCCGTTGCATTTCGTTTGGCAATCTGTTCGTAATAAACCTCCAATGGCTTATCAATCACATCGAGCGAACGCTTGACTACTCCGGTTTCACGTTCTTCTTCAAGATCGAGGACATGGACAAATTCTGGATTAACCTGTATATCAGCTTGCTTATGAACCCAGTCAATATCTTTTACAAAACCGAGACCACGTGCTGGAAATTTCGGATCTGCTTTCACCGTCAATACAACAAAGTCCCCCGCCTTCAAGGTTTTCTTTTCTGTATCTTTAAATGCGTAACGGTCCAGCATCACAAGTCTTGATACCCCTTTATGTGTTAACTTCATATCTGTCGTGATCGGGTGAACTTGCGGGAACAATGCAA
The DNA here is from genome assembly GCF_040812445.1 of Lentibacillus sp. L22. Taxonomy (NCBI): domain Bacteria; kingdom Bacillati; phylum Bacillota; class Bacilli; order Caryophanales; family Bacillaceae; genus Lentibacillus; species Lentibacillus sp. L22. The sequence goes on from NZ_JBFNXI010000046.1 coordinate 13,239, forward strand.
TGTCCTGGTTTAAATTTTTTATGTTTATTTGATTTCGCTCTTCGACAGCCGTCGACATTTCCTCACTCCTTTTCCTATTTAACTTCTAGAATCACTTTACCATAAATAAACTAAAAAGAACAATATATTGTGCTTGCCTTTTTAAAAATACACTATATATTGTACTATGAAGCAAAAAAGCATGTTTTTGTCAAACATGAAAAAATGTAATTTCGTGTGTAATTTTGCGATAAAACAAGTAAATAACCAATACAATTGTTTAAATCATTTTTTTCACCATTTGCATTTACCATGAGGATGTTTTAGCAAATATATCAACCGCAAAATATCACAAATTACATGATACATCTTATCAAGAAAATAAACATAGGTATATAGACCTACTTTTCATAGATATTAACATTAAACTCTTTGAAAAAATTGATCATGAACCATATAATAGAAATTAGAAGCATTAAAAAACGGGGGAAAAAACATGACAATTCTCATTATTGCACTTGTGCTTATCATTGCATTTATGCTGTTTCGCTATTTCCGACAGCGAGCTTATTTAAAAACGCTAACCGAGGACCAGTTTAAGGAAGGGTATCGCAAAGCCCAATTAATCGATGTACGTGAGCCCCAGGAATTTAAAAAAGGGCATATACTTGGCGCAAGAAATATACCTTTAACGCAAATGAAACAACGTCTCGTTGAATTACGGAAGGATAAACCTGTCTACCTTTATTGCCAAAATGGAACACGATCCGTCCGGGCAGCAGAACTGCTTCATAAAAAAGGCTATCAAGACGTAAATCAACTCAAAGGCGGCTTTAAAAAATGGACAGGAAAGATTAAATAAAGAAGCTGCACGCATTGATACTAGTCTGGTTTAACTTGTACTCAAAAACATCATTCCATTAAAAAAGCCAAAGCCGTTATGTTTTTAACACACCGACTTTGGCTTTTTCTATTTATTCTTTTTGATACCGTAATACCGGCTTTCGTGCGGCGGTTGTTTCATCCATCCGCTTAACAACAGTTGTATGTGGTGCCTCTTGGACGGTCTCTGGATCATCTCTTGCTTCCTTGGCAATGGCAAGCATTGCATCAATGAACCCATCCAATGTTTCCTTCGACTCTGTTTCTGTTGGTTCAACCATCATTCCTTCCTCCACATTCAACGGGAAATAAATGGTTGGCGGATGATACCCATAATCCAGCAGACGTTTAGCGATATCAAGGGTTCTGACTCCCAATTTCTTTTGATCTTTACCGGAAAGCACGAATTCATGCTTACAGTGCTGTAGGTAAGGCAATTTATATTCATCTGCCAAACGTCGCATCAGGTAATTAGCATTTAATACCGCAAATTCGCTAACCTTTTTAAGCCCTTCACCACCCATAGTCCGAATATAGGTATATGCACGTAAATTAATCCCAAAATTACCATAGTACGGCTTCACCCGACCAATTGATTGTGGCCGATCGTGGTCAAACATATACTTGTCGTTTTGTTTGACAAGCAGCGGTTTTGGCAGGAATGCGGCCAATTCATCTGAAACTCCAACCGGACCCGAACCTGGACCTCCACCGCCATGTGGCCCGGTAAAGGTTTTATGCAAATTCAAATGAACAACATCAAATCCCATATCACCTGGTCTGGTGTAGCCCATAATGGCATTTAAATTGGCACCATCGTAGTACAGTTTCCCACCGGCATCATGTACAATTTTCGCCATTTCCAGAATCTCTACTTCGAATAACCCCAATGTATTCGGGTTTGTCAGCATTAATGCTGCTGTATCCTCACCAACCACGCGTTTTAAGTCATCAAGATCTACCAAACCTTTTTCATTCGATTTTACTGTTACCGCTTCAAAACCTGCAACAGATGCGGATGCAGGGTTAGTGCCATGTGCGGAGTCAGGGACAATGACCTTGGTTCGTTTCCTATCCCCATTTGCTTCATGAAAAGCACGAATCATCATTAACCCGGTCCATTCCCCTTGTGCACCTGCAGCAGGCTGTAATGAAACCTGATGCATCCCGGTGATTTCCGCTAATGCTGTTTGTAAATCATACATCATGGCCAATGCACCTTGAACACTTTCCGGATCTTGATATGGATGAATTTGGCTAAAGCCTGGCAGCCGGGCTACATCTTCATTTATTTTCGGATTATATTTCATCGTACACGAACCGAGTGGATAAAATCCTGAGTCTACACCATAGTTGCGATTGGACAATCCGGTATAATGCCGGATGATATCCAATTCGCTTACTTCCGGCAATTCCGGCGGTGTCTGACGGATGAATTGCTCATCGAATTCCGATTGTAAATCATATTCCGGTACATCTAATGCTGGCAGACTATAACTCGTTCTTCCTGCCTTACTGCGTTCAAAAATTAATGGAAAATCTTTAGCAACCATGAATATCCCCCAATTCTTTTACAAAAGTATCGATCTCCGCTTTTGTACGAATCTCTGTAGCGGCAAGCAACATCTGTCCTGTTAATTCAGGATAAGACCGTTCCAGATTATAGCCGCCGATGAACCCTTTTTTCAATAATTGTTTATTATATGTTGACACATTACCAGGCAATTGGATAACAAACTCATTGAAAAAAGGACCAGTCGTGACAATCTCAATGTTTTTCTTTTCCAGCTGTTCCTTCATGTACCGTGCTTTATGCATATTCAACATGGCCATTTGTTTGATTCCGTGTTTGCCGATCGAACTCATGGCTACTGAACTTGCCAGTGCATTCAATGCCTGATTGGAACAAATATTTGAGGTTGCTTTGTCACGGCGGATGTGCTGTTCTCTTGCTTGTAATGTTAAGACAAAACCACGTTGGCCGTTTTCATCTATCGTTTGACCAACTAATCTGCCCGGAACCTTGCGCATTAATTTGTTTGTTGTTGCAAAATAGCCGCAATGCGGGCCGCCAAACTGGGCAGGTATGCCGAAAACTTGCGTATCCCCAACGACAATATCAGCACCAAATTCTCCAGGCGGGGTTAGATATCCCAATGCCAAAGGGTTGCTGGACACAATGAACATCGTTTTCTTTTGCTGACGAATCAACGTTTCCACTTCATCCAATGGTTCAATTTGACCGAAAAAGTTTGGATATTGCATCACCACACTCGCTGTATTTTCATCGAGTTCATTCGCCAATTGTTTTAAATCTGTTCGGCCGTTATATTGATCAATTTCGATGATCTCAAGATTTTGCCCTTTGGCATAGGTAGTAATTACTTCCCGGGATTCGGGGTGCACTGCTTTGGATACAAGAATTTTTTGCTTTTTGGTTGAACCCGCGCTCAATGTTACTGCTTCAGCCAACGCTGTTCCTCCATCATACATGGATGAATTAGCAATCGGCATACCGGTTAACTCAGAAATCATCGTCTGAAATTCAAAGATTGCCTGCAATTCCCCCTGAGAGATCTCCGGCTGGTAAGGTGTATATGCTGTATAAAATTCAGAACGGGAAATGACATGGTCGACAACAGACGGGATAAAATGATCATAGACACCTGCCCCAAGAAACGAACAATGATCCTGTAAATTCGCATTTTGTTTTGCCAGACCAGCCAATTCCTTTTTCAATTCCGACTCATTTGCAGGTTGCTTCAGCTGCAGTTCCCTTTTAAATCGAACGTGTTCCGGAATATCGGAAAATAATGCATCAGTATTTTCTACACCAATTTTCTCAAGCATTGCCTGTTTATCTTCTTCTGTCATTGGTAAATATCGAAATTCCACTGGTATTCCCTCCCCCTATTTTGCACGTTTATAAAATGGTGTTGCGACAATAACCGCTTGTAGTGCTCTTTTCCTGACCTGAATTTGAACCTTTGTACCTACAGTTGCATATTCAGCCTGTAATAATGCTAAACCCACATTTTTTTGCAATGTTGGAGATTGTGTGCCCGATGTCACAAATCCAATTTCCTTGTCATCAGCAAAAACCTGATAACCATGCCTTGGTATCCCTTTATCGATCATCTCAATCCCAACCAATTTTCTGGCAGGACCTTCCTCTTTTTGTTTTTGTAATACAGATTTCCCAATAAAATCAGCTTCTTTGTTCGGTTTAACGGCAAATCCCAGGCCTGCCTCTATTGGTGTAATGGTTTCAGATAATTCTTGACCATATAAAGCCAAATTCGCCTCAAATCTTAATGTATCTCTGGCACCAAGACCAATTGGTTCCAACCCCTTGTCGCTACCGGCGTTCATGATCAGCTGCCATAATGCACGACCTTCTTTGGCAGCAATGTAAATTTCAAATCCGTCCTCGCCGGTATAGCCGGTTCTGGAAACAATCGCACCTGATTTGATCCCGGAAAAATAAACTGGATTGGCAAATCGGAAAGGTTTAATCCCGCTTAAATCTGTACCTGTTAACGGTTGAAGAATTTCCTGCGCTAATGGCCCTTGCAATGCCAATTGAACATACGCTGCTGATTCGTTGGTAACCGTTACATCTTCCGCATTGTTTTTTACAAGCCACTGGTAATCCTTATCTGTATTAGCTGCGTTCACAACAAGCAAATAATGATTGACGTCAATCATATAAACGATTAGGTCATCAACTGTTCCGCCATTTTCATAACACATAATCGTATACTGTGCACGTCCGGGCACAAGTTTGGCAATATCGTTTGTCATCACCTTTTGCAAGAAAGCCAGACTCTGTTCCCCTTTAACAACTATCTCACCCATATGGGATACATCAAATAAACCTGCCTTTGTTCTTGTTGTCTGATGCTCATGCTTAATACTGGAAAATTGCACCGGTAAATCCCAGCCTCCAAAATCGACTGTCTTCGCCCCGTATTTTTCATACTCCGGAAACAACGGGGTCTTCTTTAATTCACTCACACCTGTCCACTCCCTTTCGAACATGGGCAATTCCCAAATTTCAGCGGTATTGACCATTTTTCATTTTTTGTTCTTTGTTTTTACACAAAAAAATAGAGATCTCCTTCTATAAAGGAAATCTCTGTCAGTCAACCTGAAAGTTGCGCACCCTTTTTAAAACAGTGAGAACACTGCCGGCGGATGCTTGCTTCGTTGGTGGTTTACAAATGCTGTAAACGCTCTCCAGAGGTGCGTCCTGTAAGAGTCTTTTTGCCTGAGAGATTCACATGAGTTTGCTCCTTCGGCGTTGCGTAATACAAATTTACGCAATCTCTCCCCTTACAGTCATTCGCTTTTATGAAAATAGATGTAATTGGGTATACTACTAATACAAAATGTTAAGCGATGCCAAATTAATGAATCAAACACATCACATTCGTAATATAGCGGGATGTGTATTAAACATCTATGAAAGTTCATTTTCCTCTAATCGGAAATCTCTATCTTGATTTGGCTTTAGTATATCATAAATACCCTTGCAAAAGTAGTGGAATTTATAAAACATTTATATTTTTAAATAAGTGTTCCTTTTAGAGGATGTTCAAAAAGTCCGGTAAAAATGACATGCCCCTGCAAAAGAGGTATGTCGACGCCTGAGCGCAAGCCCGTTTTTAGTCGGCCTTCCTTTGAAGAAGTTCGTTGGCTTGCTTTTCCGCTCCTCATGTACCTTCTATGTACACTCCGGTGCTCAAAGCTATGCCGACTAGAACTTCTCGGTCCTTTTTTTAGAAGATTGTTACTGGACTTTCAATATATAACAATTGTTTTTTTAACGTATTAACGGGCGTAATATCCCATCTCTTTTATACAGGAGGAAGTCGTAATTTATGCAGGAGATACAACTGGAAAGAGACACTACATTTATCGATAACCTACAAACATGCCTTGATAAGGAAACTGGTCTTTCTCATTGGGAATTATTTCAAATGGCGTATGAGGCAGAGACAACAACAATGACGCCAACATTCAATGGTTTACGGGCGCTGACATATCTTCCACATGTAAACTTTTTGCAACATCAGATTTCCTGCGCAGAACAAGTAGTTGAAGAAATGAACGGAAGGGCGATCCTTGCCGATGAAGTGGGGCTGGGAAAAACGATTGAGGCAGGGCTTATTTTGAAAGAATATATGATTCGCGGTTTAGTAAAGAAGGCGTTAATTCTTGTACCCGCTTCCCTTGTCAATCAATGGGAGAAGGAATTGAATAGCAAGTTTTATATCCCTGCGATTGGGCATCGAAAAAACTATTCCTGGAAACAATGTGATATTCTTATCTCTTCTATTGATACGGCAAAACGTTCCCCACATCGGGAAGAGATCCTGGACATTGATTATGATTTTATTCTCATTGACGAGGCCCATAAATTAAAAAATCATAAGACAAAAAACTACGCATTTGTTCGTTCCTTAAAAAAGAAATATTGTTTACTACTAACCGCAACACCGGTACAAAACCAACTTGTCGAGATTTTCAATTTGGTATCCATTCTCAAACCCGGTCATTTAGGAAATTATGAATCTTTCCTTGAACAATATGGAAAGGATCGGAAGCAAATTAATCAGGATACCTATCTGAAACAATTGATTCAAAAAGTTATGATTCGTAATACAAGAAATGAAACAGACCTGAACAATACAAAACGGCATATTGAGACGATCTGGGTTGATTTTTCCAAAGAGGAATACGATTTTTATCAGGAATTGGATCAAGTTCAATTCACCGCCTCATTTGCGAAAATTACTTTATTACGGGAAATCTGTTCGTCAAGAGAAGCCTGTTATTTATCTTTGCAAAAAATGGCAATGAATGAACACGCTGACGAACTCTTTCACCATCTCGCAGGGAAAATCGAACAGCTTCCCCATCACGCCAAGGCGGAAAAGGTGGTTGAGTTAATTCAACAACATCCAGATGAAAAAGTGATAATTTTTACAGAATACCGGGCAACACAACTCTATTTACAATGGTATCTAAAACAAAGTAACATCACTTCCGTCCCTTTTCGTGGCGGGTTTAAGCGTAGTAAAAAGGATTGGATGCGGCAGTTATTTCAAAATCATGCCCAGGTACTAATTGCCACGGAGGCAGGTGGTGAAGGGATTAACCTGCAGTTTTGCAACTATATGATTAATTATGATTTGCCGTGGAACCCAATGCGGCTGGAACAACGTATTGGCCGGATTCATCGATATGGTCAGGAAAAAGATGTCCACATTTACAATTTTGCAATTCGTAATACGGTGGAAGAACATATTATGACCTTATTATATGAGAAGATTAATCTATTTGAATCAGTCATCGGTAATTTGGATGCCATCCTTTCCGAATTAAGCATTAGCGATTTGGAGACAGAGATCCAGTCCATTTTTTCCGAATCCACTTCGACTGGGGAGGCAAAAATTAAATTGGATAATCTTTCTTCAGTTATTCAGTATAAACATGAAAATCCGATTAGCGAGGAACAGCAATATGGCAATTGAAAACCTCAATGAATTTTTAGTCCGCTATTTTACAGCAAACGACTGCCGTATGTTACAAAATAAAGATGGTGTCTTAACCGTACAATTAACGGAAGAAATGGACAAAGCGTTAATGAACCGGCCGTTTTACTGGCACTATATCAAGAAGATGGGAAATCAAGGTGCCCCTATGCAACTGACACTCATTACCAATCCGGAAAAACAGGATGAAAAAGGGGAATGGATCCATTATGGCAGCCCAAGACTTCAACAAATTTTCAAGCATCTGAAAACAAATGAAAAATATACCAAACTATTTCAACAGCTTGATACAACAACTAAAACAGCACTTTATCCATGGCTTGTTTTAAATACGAAGATCAGTTACATTGGAAAACAAAAAAAGGATGAGTTGCTGTCAATTGGGCTTCACCTGGTCAACGGCATGATGAAGTTTTCTATGATGGATCATTTGCAACAATTGCCACTACAATTAACAATTTCTGATTACTGTTTTACCATTTCTCCGTTAATCAGGTTGAAAAGTGGTTTTTCACGGATTGAATCAGTTATTGATGATCACATCAAACGGCAGAACAATGATTGGGCTGAAGAATCAATAAAAACCTTGAAGGAAGAAAGTGCCATGTTGAAACATTTTTATCAGAATGTTACCGATGACGAACAAACAATTCAAATGGAAAAAGAATTACAAGAAATAAAAGAACGATACCAGCCAAAAGTATCCTATGAGATAATTAATGGAGGAATTTTTTATTTGGCAGAAGGGACCATTAAATGAAAAGCAGGTTGCATAAGGGTGGCCACTGAAAAAGTCTAAAAGATATGATTTCCAATTTATGATGGGAATCATATCTTTTTTAGTTACAATAGAGTTATCAATTAAAGGTGGGTGGTACTGTCAATAAGTTTGTGTAAATTAATAGAGTATCCTCGGAATTACATCAATTATTATCTGGTTTCCCGTATCGTTTTTCAAACATGTCCTGTAGCTGCTGGTAAGCGCTTGCGAATCCCCTTAATTTTCGTTCTCCCCATCTTTGGTTATAGTCGGTTACTTGAAGGTACACTACTTTTTCTGTCGCCCTTTCGCTTGGTAAACTGTTCATGGTTTTTGTGCGCTTCTTGATTTCCTTCATCGTCCGCTCGATGATGTTCGACGTGTATATCACGCGCTGGATAGACGATGGGTAACGGATGTGCTTCGTTGTTTATGGCACAGCTTGCACTCAATGTTTTCTTGTGTTTTCAACAAAAATATAATTGCAAAACATATATTCAGATCATCGGAAAATTTCCTTCTGTCGCCACTCCCCTTGTTCTATATTCTAGCGTGTTTTATATACTTATATCTAATATGTCAACAGATTTTTGAAAAAAAGTAAAAAACCCCGCAAAAATTTCACGAGGTTTTTCCAGAAAGGTTATGTATATGCAGGATGGAAAAGCGTGGAAAGAACCGGCTGTTTCCATCCTTATCCAGACTTAATTATTCAAAACCTGGTACAAGGATAAAGTTTGAATACCAGGTGAAACCGACCATAAAGATGGTACAATAAGCTCCGAATAAATACATATACATGCGTTCAGACAATTTCAAGTAGCCAACTGTAAGGAAAAATGCAGTTTGAACCAGGAATAATAATGCGGTTTTTTCCATTCCGCCTATGTAGAACATTACGGTAAATATTCCTGTCCAAAAAGCGAGGACACGAAACATACGATCCATATTTTCCCCTCCTTTTATATCCTTTGTCAATGATATTATAAACCAGGATTTTCATGTTGTAAATGAAACTTGCTAAACAATCGGAAGTTTTGTCCCGTACGAACAAATATCGCCGCTCCAAACATATTTTCAGTTCGATCGATGTTGATAAAGCTTCGTTGGGATTGATACATGGTGTAGACCATGGCAATAATTAGGTGAGCAGGATACACATATACGATGGGTATGGATAGTGTAACGCAAAAGCCTATTCTTTATTCGCTGTTTGTACAACTTCATCCAGTTCCAATATCATCGTCGTACTGTATGTTTTATCATTAGCTGGTACTTGAAATAATAGGTCATATTTTTTCGGACTTTTTTGTGTATAGGTGATGGTAACATTTCCCGGAGGATAGTGATATGATACGTGCCCTTTTTTTCCTGGATGCTTATTCATTTCCTGCTTAAATTGTTCATGGCCCATTTGCACCAACGTTTCAATGGTCAGCTGATTCTCGTGATTGTGGCTGATCCTGATATCATTTTGATAAGCAGAAACCTTTGCGGTAACAACCAGCAAAATAATGGCTGTAATGAACAATACATATGGAAAAATAAAGCCTCGCTGGTTATTGGTAAAACATGATCGATTTTTCATACGTCTCTCCTTGTGCTGATGTAATAGAAACTTTAATACCATAGGGGAGCTTCTCGAACAAAACCTTTTTGACCTCACGCAGGTATATTTCATGTCCTTTCCCTTTTACTTGGCGTCTGATGAGATTTTGATATTGCTCAATGGTTATGGTCGTTTGGTTTTTATCTTTCAATGTCAGTTTGGTTGGTGTGACCGCATAGTCAGTTGCCTGTAAAACATCGTCACGCAAAAAATAAAAAAATTGCTGGATCGCACGTTCTTGATCATGGGAATACGGATCAATGGATTGTAAAAAATATGCGGTAAAGGGAAGGGTCGTAAATAAAATGGTGATCGTAACCAGTAATGTAATAAAAGTAAATCCATTCTTATTTTTATTCCGCCGGATAGCCATATAAGCAGACAGTCTCTTGTTTTGCTTTAACATTGGTCCATTTGACACATCCTTTAACTAAATGATCCTCGTTTGTAAAATCATAAAACAAAGTTGTACTATTATTAGTTTTGGCAAAAGAAATGGGAGGGAGAAGATCATGCCCCTCCCACAAATAGGCTTGCAGCTCATCATGTAATTGGTTGGTATACTGCCGGCGTTCACTTAATACTTCCTCTTCCTTATGAACGATATGCATAATTGGCAGGAGTGTTGTGGCAATCATCATGACGATACCAAATGCTCCCAGTACCTCAATGAGTGTGAATCCTTTACAGTTTTTCAACATAACAGCGCCCCTTGCCTAATGGAAAGATAATTTGATACCTTGTTGATGGTGTATCTATCTGAATCCGACCGGGTTTTCTGATTGTACCATGGTTATTAAAGGAAATACCCTCTTTCATGGTCCGTTCATCGATATCCCATTCAGCAGGAAACGAACGTTTAAGTAATGTTCCTTCATCAAGTCCTTCAATGGTATAGCAATGGTTTGTGTGATCAAATACTAACTCAATCCGACTACTTGAAGCATAGCTTATATTTTGCAGAAATAAAATGTCCGACTGAAACGTTTTTAAAAATTGTTCATCCTCTTGATTATCCAAAACAGAATACTGCAAGGGAACCGCAAGCAAGAATAAAAGTGACCAAATACCCAAGACAAAAACTACTTCCAGTAAAGAAAACCCGTTTTTCCTCATTTACATACCTATCTGGATTCCTTTACTTTCCCGCCGTCAATTGTAAGCGTATGTTTATTCGGACATTTTGTTTGTTTTGTAGTAATATAATCTTCTTTAACCAAATCATTGATACTGGAAGGATAACTTTTATTATCTACATAATAGGAATCAATTTGCGATTGAACAACGTTGACTAATGCATCACAGCCTTTGTTATTAACTTCTTTACTTTTCGTTGCCAAATTGGGCACGATCAAAATGATTAGTACCGAAATGATCATCAAAACGATTAACATCTCGATTAAGGTAAACCCTTTTTGATTTTTAAACATGAACTACATCTCCTCAATTAAATTGTTTTGATTAATTGGAACATCGGCCACATCAAGGTTATATAAATAAACACAATTAAACCTGCCAAAGTAATAAAAAAGATAGGTTGAATATAGGTCAAATTCCTCATTATTTTTCGATGCAGTTCTTCAGTAAGAAATTCTGCATACACGGATAAATCCTTTTCTAATGCAGCAGCATCGGCATTTTTTTGAAAAATTAATGGAATTTGTTTATCTAACAGACGGAATTGTGATAACAGACTTGACAGGTGTTTACCTTGATTTAATTCCTGGGTCATCAGTGTGGCATAATAAGATAGGATAGGTAATTTTGTTTGTTCAGACATGGTTGATAATATGTCTTTAATGGAGATACCTGTTTTTAACAATGAACTAAAGTGGGTCGCAAACAAGAATGAGACACGTATTTGTTTATAGTTCCGGTAAAACGGTAAGGTGCTATAAAGTTTAATTTGTTTATCAATGGAAACTTTTTGTTTGTTTACTTGCCATAAGGTCGCACCAATAATCAATACGATAAGCGATACAATTAACATGGAAGTAAGTATGTCGATAATCATGATGGAAATAGATATCATGGAGGATGTTTCCTCTGTTGCCATAAATAGCTCCTGAAAAGACGGAAGAACGGATCGTTTGATAAAAAAGAGCACAATAGAAAAGAAGAACAGCAGTATAACGGGGTATCTGGCGACTTGCTGGAATTTCTTTGTATACTGAAGACGCTGTTCATACATGGCCAAACATTTATCAATGCTCGCTTCAATATCACCATTTGCCCGAACAAAATAAAGATAGGAGGTGATGAAGGAGTTAAAGTTGGCTTGTTCCAATGCCTGATCGAGTCTGTTGCCATTTTTCAGGCAGGTTGTAATGGTTGCCGCGGGTTGTGCCAATGCGGAATTCCATTGGATAATTTGCAATGATTCAAGTAATGTGTAACCATTTTTCAATAAGCGGGAAAGGCGGTTGAGAAACAATAGTTGCAATTCTTTTTTTAACGTCCTATGCCTGATCTGCATAAAATACTTTTTCAGATACAAAACCATATGCATATGCCTTCTTTCGTAAATGATAAAAAGATTGAAAGTCGTTTATGGAATGTACATCAACCCCTTTTAGCGTTTGTTCCAACAGTTTGCCATCTAACATTTCAAGAATTGCCGCACGCCTGGTTATTTCATCATTGAGATCGAACGGCAGCAATTCCAGTGCAGCAACGGCTACGAGTGATTGTTCCAGATCAGCGGTTGTCATCCCCAATTCAACCAAACGATGAATGGTACCTGCTGCGTTTTTTGCATGTAAAGTACTTAACACCAAATGACCAGTCAGGGATGCTTCAAAGGCAAATTTGGCTGTTTCCCGATCACGGATTTCCCCGACCATAATAATATCTGGGTCATGTCTCAGTGCAGCCTTTAAACCAGCTTGATAGGTGATTCCGGCTTTTTCGTTCACCTGAACTTGTAAAATATTGGATATATCTTTTTCCACAGGATCTTCCAATGTGATGGTTTGGTAGGAATCCTCTTGCAGGATTGTTTGTAACAGTGCATATAAGGTCGTAGTTTTGCCACTTCCGGTTGGACCGGTGAACAATATAATCCCTGCTCGATTCATGATCCATTGTCTTAATCGTTTTAACTGGTTTGGGAATAGGAAAAGCTGATCGAGTGTTAAGTTCTCTTCTTGCGGGAGGATGCGGATTGCCAGGCTTTCCATATGGTTGACCGGCAAGGTGGATAAACGCAGCGAATATTTTGAGTCGAATTCCATATCAATGGTTCCATTTTGCGGTTTCCTAATTTCGCCTATATCCATTCCTGATGTAAATTTAAAGTAGGTAAGTAATTGCTGGTAATGTGAAGCAAGAACCGCTTGTTTGAAAATACGTTTGCCTTGAACTCGGAAATAAATATCTGTGTGATCGGGAAAAGGATTAAAATGAATATCCGAGGCGCGGGTTTCAATCGCTGATTGCAGAAGTTTGGTTGCGAGTGATTTTGCGGGGTTCAATGCTTTACCACCTCCATTTTATTCTCTTATAGATACTTATTCGACGCAGATTGACAAATTCCTTCTTTTTTATTAAAAAAAAACAAAAAAATTTTCGGGAGAGAGGAAATGCTTGATGTATAGCCGATTGACTACAGGAAAAGCTAATAATACAATGATATAAATTTAGGGGTGTTGCTGATGTCTGGTAACGATATTGTCAAATATGTCACAGAAAAAGCCGTAACATACATGAATACACCGGCAGAACATCGCCGAAAAAAAAGGATCAAGGATAAACCCAAACAACAAGCTAATTTGTACAGCAACCGATGGCTTGGTGTACTGCCGTTCGCAGTTAAATCAATAATGAAGAAAGAATGAAAAGCAGGTCGCCTTATGCGAGGCCACTGAAAAACTTACGATTTTTCAGTGAAACTACAGATTAGTTATCAAAAAAGATGACTCTAATTCATTTTTTGAAATTTAGAGTCGTCTTTTTATTGATTTGTATATTTTTATTTTACTTATTTTTTAGCTCATTAATTTCAATATTTGTTTTAGATTTACGGTGAATATTGCCATCCGTTTCCTGAAACTTTGCTTGCTCCATATGCTTATCAATTTAATGGTCACGGAATACGTCTTACTTTTTGCCCTGGGCTTGTAACACCCATCCTTAAACCATACTTTACATTTATCCTCTAATTCATTGTATACAAAAGAAAAGTCAACTAAATCATCGAGCCTTCTTAGAAAATTATCTTTAGGTACAACCAGATCATATATTTCTGAATATAGACTTAAGATCATTTCCTCTTGTTTCTGAATCATAAAAGGTACTGTCAATAAGTTTGTGTAAATTAATAGAGTATCCTCGGAATTGGGATTTGTTTTCTGA
>NZ_JBFNXI010000047.1:0-26856 GCF_040812445.1 Lentibacillus sp. L22
GAGGAACAAGCAAAAAAAGTTAGTGGTTTTTTTCAAAGTGTCCTTGACAAGGGGTCCACTTTAAAACGCATAGGAGGGGTTATTTTTTATTTCGCATTAATAGCAATACTCCCCTACTAATTGAAGTTTCACCTTATTGCAGTTTTTCCAGGAAATTTTTCAATACATGAATTCCCTGCACACAATCATTCAAATCGGACCATTCTGCCGGGTTATGGCTAATCCCGTCCTTGCTCTGTACAAACAACATTGCCACAGGTATCTTGCGGCCAATCACCGCGGCATCATGACCCGCCCCACTTGGCAAACGATACGGCCGGATTCCGTTTTCTTCGACTGATTGTGCTAAGAGGTCTTGTGCCTCTTTTTGAATCGGAATCGGCATTTCCCGCATTTTCACCGTGTGTTCTACTCTGACTTGGTGTTCCTCAGCAATTTTTTCACCCAATGCTAATGCGCGATCCACAACTTCATCCCTTGTATCTTCCTGAATATCACGGATATCTACATAAAACGTAACCTTACCAGGGATCACATTTACCCCATTTGGTTCCACTATTTGTTTGCCAACTGTTGCGACGGCCGAGTTATTGACTTGTTGTGGAATCTTGTTTACTTCATAAATAAATTGACTAGCCGCAACCAATGCATCATTCCGATCATCCATTGGTGTATTACCCGCATGACCTGCCTTACCGGTTATCGTAAATTCTATCCAGCATGGTCCGGCAATTCCTGTTACAATTCCGCATGGCAACTGTTCCTTTTCCAAGCGTTTACCTTGTTCGATATGTAATTCCACAAACATTTCCAATTCGTCCAGGTTACGCTGTGCCGCTTGATAGCCGTCAACATTCAGACCAACATCCTCCAGAACTTCAGTAAAGCTCATGCCGTCTTTATCAACCTGCTTTAATTTTTCTTCCATGTCCCCTTCACCGATCATCGCCTCACTACCGTTTAACCCACCATTAAACCGTGAACCTTCTTCGTCGGTAAAAATAATCACTTCAAAAGGCTTTTCTGGCTGGTACCCAGTAGCATTCCAAGCCTCGACAACTTCCAAGGATGATAAAACACCAAGAGTTCCATCAAAATGCCCGCCATTGGGAACACTGTCCAGATGGGAACCACTCATGATTGCTGGAAATTTATTATTTTTGCCATCCAATCGACCAATCACATTTCCGGCACCATCCCAATAAACTTTTAATCCTGCCTCCCGCATCCAGTCAGATACGAGTTTTTGTGCTGCTTTTTCTTCTTTGGAATATCCCGGACGATTGGATCCATTGTCATCAGTTAAACCGATTTGGGCAAGCTGATCCAGTCTTGATGCCAGCCGTTTACCGGAAACCCCATCATGATCATAACCATCATTATAACTTTCCAGCAACTTTTCTTGCAGTAACAATTGCTTTTCTTGTTTCACTTAAATCCCCCCTCGTAGGACAGAGAGACAGGCTCCCCGCCCCTCCATTTTCTACCATGTAAAGATATGGTGGGACAAAAAGAACCGTCCCCGTGTCATTCCTATGTCCCATTATTTCTCCACTTGCCCATTTTTTATGACAGTTTTTATAGTGTCGTTATTGGCTAGTGAATAAATATCTTCTAACGGATTACCTTCTACAACAACAATATCAGCCAGCTTTCCTTGTTCAAGGGTACCTACTTTATCATCCCAGCCTAAACATTCCGCAGCTGTTTTGGTGGAGGCAACAATTGATTCCATTGGGGTCATACCGGCATCAACCATCAAGCCAAGTTCGCGCAAGTTTGTTCCATGCTTGAAGACACCAGCATCGGTACCCATGGCGATCTTAACACCAGCTTTATAGGCTTTTGTGAAACTTTCCCGATGCTGTTCGATGACCTCCTTGGATTTTTGCACAGCGGTTACCGGCATGCCCACTTCATCGGCTGTTTCCAATACAGCCACAGGTGCAAGCAAAGTTGGAACCAGGTACGTACCGTTTTCAAGCATTAATTCAATGGCCTCATCATCTATGAAAATACCATGTTCAATCGAATGAATGCCGGCTTTCACTGCATTTTTAATTCCTTCCGCACCCTGGGCGTGGGCCATGACTTTAATACCTTTTCGAAAATGACCTTCCTCAACAATCGCCTTTAATTCTTCCAAAGAAAATTGTGTGAATTCCGGATGGTCGGTTGCACTTAGTACCCCGCCGGTTGCGTGAACCTTAATGACTTCCGCACCGGCACGCAGCATTTCACGCGTCTTTTTCCGTACTTCCTCAACACCATCACATTTCCCATTTGGCATTCCCGGATAGCCGGACGGTAAAATATCGAGCACATTTCCGGAAACCGTATAGCCATCCCCGTGTCCACCAGTAATAGTTAATGCATTAATACTTAATTGCAAGCGTGGACCGGGAATTAACCCTTCCTCTACAGCTTTTTTTACACCCAAATCAGTACCGAGCGCATCACGAACAGATGTAACACCGGCATGAAGCGTGGTTTTCAAATATTCTGCAGCTTTGTAATACATGAATGAAAAAGGTGTAGCCAACTTTTCTGCTACTGATTGATATTCCATCATCATATGCACGTGTGAGTCAATAAATCCGGGAAGAATAGTACCACCTTGGGCATCAATCACGGTTTCATCTCCAGTCGTCCGATAATCACTTTCCGGTCCGACATATGCAATTCGTTCGCCATCCGTAACAACGACATGATCCCTCTGTACTTCCCCGCCATTTCCGTCAATCAGTAATCCATTTCTAATCAATTGTTTTCCCATGTTTCTTACCTCCTGTAGTTTTATTATGAAAATATGAAAATGCCCTCAACATCTCTATATTAGAGGGAATTTCCATTTTCTACAATGTTTGTACGAGAATTCCGGCAATAATGACAGATGCGACGGTGACAGTGGTAAAACCGCCAATTAACATCGGTGCCAGTAATTCATCGAAAATCTGCTTCTCTTCTTGTTCATTCCTGGCAACACTTCTCGATACTTCTTCACAGAGCAGGAAATCACCAGGAAAGCCAAATAATGCCGTTAATGCGACAGGCATACCTTTGTACGGATGCCATTTGACCAATTTGGAAGTGAGATAACCGCCGATCGCAATTCCCAAAGTGCCAATGATTAAGATTAATAGGATCTTAGGTAAATTATCCAGTACATCCGATGGCGTAACATCTGCCATTTGTCCGATGACGACAAAGATAATCGCAATCATAACAACTGTAAATGAATTAGATTTCTCCAAGGTTTTCGCCTCGAACACGCCCAGTTTATGGCCAATCAGACCAATTGCCAGACACCACAAACTGTAATGGATGGGCGTGATCTCACCAAGAACTACCCCAATTGCCGCACCGACGAATACAAAGAATAATTTCAATGTCGTACTGGATTTCAATGGCCCAGACTTTTTCGTTTTAACTGTCTCTAATGTTGCGGCACCTTCATTCGCCATTGCTACAAATGACCCATTATCCATGTCCGTTTGCATTCGTAAGGCGTACCTTCGCATAAAATTCATCGCCAGTGGCATACCCATCACACCTTGAAACGCAACAACCAGTGCAGGGATAACAACCAATGATTGCATCCCGAGTTCTGATAATTTATCAGACGTAACGATCAGCGCGATCACTCCTCCACTTATCGGACCAACTCCAGCAACCGCTGATGGATAATCAAAAATCAGCGATACTGTCACAAGAATCAGAATTCCTGAGACAATGACCCCTCCCAAAGCAATCGCTACCGCCTTGATTTGTTGCTTTAAGACGGACAAAGGAATCATTGTACCCATATGCAAAATGGCGGGACCAATCAGAATGGCACCCAGGGCGGCAAACTGAGATTTGTCCAGAATATCTTCCGGGAAAATACCTGTCCATATACAAACCAGATATCCAACCATCGCAGTTAACAGCATGGGAACCCTCGCCCTGGTAACTATGGATAGCCATTCACCTAGTGCGATTAAAGCAAAGATCATAACTGTAAAAATTATCGGATTATTCATCGTATTAGTCCCTCCTTTTTAATAAGGTGATTCATAATATATCACTCCCAAAATAATTTGTCTATACGTGTTTTCGACAATTTTCTATCTTTTACACGAAATTAATTAAATATTTTTATGATAGTCGTAAAATGCAAAATTCGCGTCATATTATTCTACCAACAAAGAAAACGATTGCATAAGGGATAAACATGAACAGCTACAATGGATAAAATTACAAGGGCGGGACAGAGGGACAGGCACCTTTACCATCCATTTTCTACCATGTAAAAATATGGTGGAACAAGGTGCCTGTCCCCTCGTCCCACCGCTATACACGGTCCGCTACCCATTTCAACACCACGCCGATTATTATGTAAAAGGGTAAAGAGAATACGTGCTTCCAGTGAATTAATCTATATAAATCCGCAAGTACGAACAGTGGCTCCACAATGAAGGCAGCCAATAAGGCCAATATCACCAGGATGGGCAAATATAATAACCATGGCCTTATATACTGATATAAAATCATATAACATACCGGAATGATTGCCAAATCAACTGGTAGAAACTCCCATGAAAAGAATGTTAATTGATAGGGATAAAACCACAAATGGAGCGATCGGCCAATATTATCCAGAGAAAAAGCAATTAAACTGGAAAACATTCCTACAAACAAGATCGGTGGCATGTGTTTTCTATCGACCAATATGAACCATAATATCCACATGCCTACTGTTATACAGACAAGTAGCCACCACTGATAGGAAAACAGCACTTGTTCAAAAAAATATTGTTTTCCCAATTCAATGAACTCTCTTTCTCGTTCAATCATCTCATTCACTTTCGAAAACAACATGCCCCACACCACCTTTACGGGGAAGTTCATGGCTAGGTTTTGTCACCACACGATTCCTATACATGGCTTAAAAGAATAATATTCCCGCATTTGGTTAATCTAAGTAAGCGACATGGAGGGTGGTGGTCAACATGAACAATTACACCAATGACAATACAGCCAGACGATATCTCGCACATGTCAGCGTATTTGGCACCACACAGCTTCACCTCAGAAACCCGTACATTATCGGTTGGTGGAGTGCCGCGTTTCCAGGTCTCGGCCATTTACTATTATCCAAGTATATCAGGGGTTTTATTTTGTTTATCTGGGAAGTCTTCGTTAATTTGCAAGCTAACATTAATTACGGAATCATCTATACGTTCCTGGGCGAGTTCGATAAGGCCATTCATGTTCTGGATACAAGATGGCTGCTCCTCTATATGCCGGTCTATCTATTTAGTATTTGGGATAGTTATCGCACAACGGTTGATATGAACAAAATCTTCATTCTTGCTGATAGTGAAAATCATCGGTTTAATTCATTTACGCTGGGATCATTGGAAATTAACTACCTGGATAAACGTAATCCGGTCATGGCACTGATATGGTCATTTTTTGTTCCCGGACTCGGGCAGCTGTATATCCATCGTATTGGGGTTGCTTTTTTTGTGACCATTTGGACGGTCATTTTTTTCTATTTCTCACATTTTCCACAAGCCGTTCCCTACTTGTTTTTCGGGGAGTTTGATCAGGCAACGAACCTGATAAAACCCGATTGGCTGTTGTTCTTGCCTTCCGTCTACGGTTTTTCGATATATGATTCCTATATAAACACAGTCGAGAATAATAAATTGTTTGAGCAGGAACAACGAAATTACCTAATGGACCATTATCAACATCCACATTTTCGCTTGGTAAAAGGACAAAAAGTGAAGTGATCAGACATGCAGCTATTTTCCACCTTTGATAGTAATATTTATGTTGAACTGGCATTAAAACAGATGGAGCAACGAGGGGTGACGCAAGAAAATATTTTTGCCGTCCCATTGAATAACCGAATAGAAAAAAGCCGCTTATTTGACAGTATTCATCGTGCGGATGGCGTATCACTGGTTGATATCGGCATATCACTCGCAACCGGATTTTCGGTCATTGGCGTAAGTGTTGGATTACGCTTGGCATGGGGACCTATCATTTGGGGATTAATCAGTGCTATTATTGGTTTTGTGCTTGGCTTTGTCATAAAACTGATATTGTATCGGTTACCCGTAATGGTCCACGCAGACTGAGTGGTAAACATGCGGAAGTAATTCTGATTGTTAATTGTGAAGAACAACAAGCTGATGAAATAGAGAAGATTCTGTGGGAACATTTTGCGTTAGGTGTGGCCAAAGTCAAACTGGTACTTAACGAAGAAGGGTGACCCTTAAATGGAATCACCCTTCTTCCATCACTTATTTACAATCGGCAGAATAATTTTCGATGATCGTGATCCGCCATGATAAACATGCTCATAGGCCACCTTACCATGAATCGCGGTTTTTGTGGTTTGGCCATTGTTTAGATTCACATCGTAAAGCGGGGAATTGCTCGCTGCGATATCCAAACGTAATTGATGTCCAGCCTGTAGCAAATAAGCGGTGTGTCCGATGGTTAAGTCCATACAGGCTGGTTCGCCAATGGTGTTTGTTTGTTGTCTATGAAAAGCATCTATAATATTGATCACTTCTCCATTTGGAGCTACATCTGACAACCGTACCGCCAAATCGGTTAACGGCGTGGCAGCGGAAACCCAAATCGATGCGCGAACTGTTCCCAGAATAGAGAGTGCATCCTCTTGTGCTGTCGCGGTATAGACAAGCACATCTCCACGATCCTGAATGTCACCAATCGCAAACACACCAGATTCATAACCGGCAATCAGCGCACCGCCACCCCTCGTTGGCACTGGATTGTCTGGATCCAATCGTAAAGACGCCAATGTCTCCTGATTTGCTGGAACCGTAGATAAGCGACCATCCCCATCTCGGGTTTGCGCATGACCTTTACTATCCAGATACAATACTCTTTGCTCTGTTGTCGGTGGCCAGACATCAAAGGCTGCCCATTTCTCCTGTCCCATCAAATAAAGATGAACCGGTTTTTCGATTGGCATTGGCTTATCTTTTAACCATTTGTCAAACCATTTTATATGAATTTCAGTCGGATCTTGTATCTGATCGACCCCGATATTGGTCTCGGCATTGCTGAAAAATTTCTCTCCTGCATGTCCGGTCATTTCTTCATGTGTCCACGGCCCGATCCATAACATACGTGGTCCATTGTAAGCATGATAAGCTGCTAATGTCGATGAAAGTAACGCATCATACCATCCCCCCATAAACAAAGCGGGGATCGTGACGTCCTTTAATTGCTCCTTTACAGACATGTTTGCGATCTGTTCAGCAGGCAATTCCCCGTCCATCACCTCAAAATAAAAGGATTCCGGGTCGAGCTCTTTCATCGGCCACCAATCATTTGCAGGCCGTTCCTGTAACAACTCAGGCAGCTGCTCGATCAATTCCAATGCTCTGTCCGCCTTTGGATCATGGCGACGTTGCAATTGATCATGGACAATCGAGCCAAGCGTCCATGTCTGGAAATTGGCGGAACTGCTTGCCAGTGATGCGCCGCCGAGTAAATCTTGCCATGGATCCGCCATCGTCATCACTGGCGCAATCGCTTTTAAAGAAGGTGGCATTTCCGCCGCTGCAGCCAGTTGCGTATAACCATGATATGACATACCAAACAAACCAACCTTTCCATTGGCATACGGTAATCGGGCTGCCCATTCGACCGCTTCATATCCATCTTTTCCTTCATTAATAAATGGATAAAACTCTCCTTCTGAGGCAAAACGTCCGCGAACATCCTGCAAAATCACAACATATCCGGCTTCAACCATCCGTGGCACACGCACATATTCATCGTAATAACGCTTTACCGTTTTATCGTATGGCAAACGCAGCATCAGCACCGGATGGGTTAGTTGATCATCTGGACGGTAAATATCTGCCCGTAATATCGTGCCATCACTTAGTTTACAAGCAACATCTTTTTCTACCATCATATCTTTATGCATCGTTATTTTTACTCCTCCCTTGAATAGGAAAAGGTAACACCTGACATGACCATTCAAGTGTTACCATTTTGTTTAAGTGGTTTGGGTTTTTGATGATTTGACCGGGTCAAGTCGGCGTTCAATCCAACCCAACACCAAATCGCAAATAATTGCCATTAGTGCGGTAGGAATGGCTCCGGCAAAAATTAGGGCAGTGCCATCTGTTGCGTTTGTTCCCCGAATAATAATTGTACCCAGACCACCGGCACCGACAAATGCACCAACCGCAGCGATCCCGATTCCAACAACCAATGCCGTTCTGAGTCCAGCCATGATCACACTAATCGCAAGTGGCAATTCGACCATCCGTAATAATTGAAATCGGGTCATTCCAGATGCAAATCCTGCTTCAACGACTGTTTTATCTACATTTTTCATCCCAACGTACGTATTTTGCGTAATGGGCAGGATGGAATAGAACATTAATGTGACAATGACTGTATTCGTACCAAGACCAAGGACAATCATCACCACGGCAAGTGCACCCAACGCCGGGATAGTCTGGATAATACTGCCAATTGCCAATACCCAGTTACTCAGCTTTCCATATTTCGCAATCAGAATGCCAAGGGGAATCGAGAATATGGCAGCAAACAACACCCCATATGCCGCCATTAAAAAGTGACGGTAAAATTCTTCCCAAACATAGCCAGTGTTATTGCTCATAAAATCGATGAATTGACTAAGCGTCTCCATTAGTTCCCCTCCTTCTTAGCCTCGAAATAATTGTTTTCCTCCAAAAACTGTTTGGCTACTTCTTTTGGACTCGTTAATTCCACGTCCGCTTGATAGTTTAACTCTTGCATTTTTTCCGTTGAAATGGTTCCCGCTAGTTTTTTTGTGATGTTTTCCAATTGTGGATATTTTTCCAATACATCATTGCGAATAACCGGTGATCCATCATACGGTGGGAAGAAGTGTTTATCATCTTTCAACACCTTCAGATCAAACTCCTTGATTCGGCCATCTGACGAGTATGCAAGCACCACATCCATATGGCCACTTGCCGCTGCTTGGTAAACAAGTCCAGTGTTCATCGGATATACCTCATTAAATGGGAAGTAGGTCTGCTTAAACCCATCATACCCATCCCCTTTTCGGTTGACCCAGGCATTGTCCACACCGAATCGCAACTCATCGGCATACGGTTCTAGATCAGACACCGTTTCAATGTCGTGTTCTTCGGCGAATTTCTCGGTTACAGCTACAGAATAACTATTCTCAAATCCATAGGAGTCCTCCCATGTTTGATCAAACTGTTTCGGAAATTCCCGTCTGACGATTTTCCTCGCCTTGTCCGGGTCGGTGACAGGATCCATGCCCAATGCACCGGAGATATCTGTACCTGTATAGCGGGTTGAGGTAATATCAAGATCACCGCGCATCATTCCTTGGTGCTGGACAATTGATGATCCCAGGTCAGTTACAAGCTCCGTATCCAAATCCGTTTCTCGTTCAATCATCAATGCCAGCATATTTGCCATGATTTCTGATTCTGATGTTGCCAAGGTACCAATCTTCACCGTTTGTTTGGTGGTACTGGCAAGACCGGGTAAAGAACAACCCGATATCAGAAATAGCACCAAAATGGCACCCAATATTTTTACCATTCTTTTCTTCAAACATGTCACCTCCATTTACGCTGCTTCAGACGTTTCTTTATAGCCACTTGGCGTTAATCGATTCTCAATCAGGGCAAGCAACTGATCCGCAATTAAAGCAAGAATCGTTGCTGGAACCGTACCTGCAATGATTAAAGAAGGTTGATATAGATTTAGTCCGTCAAAAATAAAGTCACCAAGACCACCGCCGCCAATAAATGCAGCAAGCGTTGCCCAGCCGATCAAATAAACGGTCGATAAACGAACACCGGCCATAATCACCGGCAAAGCTAGTGGTAATTCTATTTTATAAATCGATTGCCAGCCGCTCATGCCCATTCCTTTCCCGGCTTCTTTGACACTACCATCAACGTCGCGTACCCCGATATACGTGTTGCGTAAAATCGGTAGTAATGAATAGAAAAACAGGGCAATGATTGCAGGAAATTTACCTACACCTATCAATGGAATAAAGAAGGCCAAAATAGCCAGGCTTGGTATCGTTTGTAAAATACCAACGAATGAAATCAACTTGTCAGCTACTTTGGGCATTCGGGAAAATAAAACCCCAAGTGGAACAGCCACAACAATCCCAAGCAGAATCGCAGCTAATGAAATATACAAATGTTCCCAAGTTTTTATGATCAACTCGTTTCCATGTGCAGTGAAAAATTCAGCCATAGTCTATATCGCCCCCTGTCCAACTTGTCCTTGGTTCTCATCGATATCAAAGCCATCTCCCCAGATGGTATCAAAGACAAGATTTGCCAGTGTTGCCCGTGTAACGATCCCGACAACACGATGGTCTTCATCTACAACCGGCACGTACTTCACACCGCGTCGTAAAATCTTATAAACGGTATCTCTTAGTAAACTGTCGTTAGTGACAGATAGTGGTTCTTTCTCCATGGCCTCTCCGACAGTTTTGACTTTTTTATATGCCAGATTAATAATTTCAATATCAATAAATCCTTTTAATACGTTCTCGGAATCAACAACAAGCAAGGAGTCGACATGTTTATTGCGCATTGTGGAAATAGCCGATTTGAGGGATTCATCTGGTTTAACTGTGACAGGAGAAGTTCCCATAATTTGACCTACCGTTGTTACATCTGGACGACCTTGGATCAGTCGTTCTTTGCCAAGGAATTCTTCCACAAACTCATTGGCCGGGTTCCGGAGAATTTCATCTGGTGTATCCGCTTGGACGATTTCTCCATCACGCATAATCACGATGCGATCGCCTAGCTTCAATGCCTCATCCATATCATGCGTAACAAACACAATCGTTTTTCCCAGTTCTTTTTGCAGTTTCTTAAATTCATCCTGCAATGAATCCCTTGTAATTGGATCAAGCGCACCAAATGGCTCGTCCATTAAGATCAATGGTGGGTTTGCAGCAAGTGCACGCAATACACCAATTCGCTGTTGCTGTCCACCACTTAATTCATGTGGATATTTGTCCAAATATTCTTCCGGTAAATCTACCAACTTAATTAATTCACGCGCCCGGGCATCTTTTTGTTCTTTGGACCATTTTAATAATGTTCCAACCAGCACGATATTTTCTTTAATGGTCATATGCGGCATCAGGCCGATTTGCTGGATGACATAGCCAATCGAACGACGTAATTGAACAGGATCTTGTTCATAAATATCCTTCCCATCAACCAGGATTGACCCTTCTGTAATATCAATGAGTCGATTGACCATTTTCATTGTTGTTGTTTTACCACATCCACTTGGTCCGATAAAACAAACAAATTCCCCTTTTTCAATGTTAAGGTTTAAGTTTTTGACAGCAGGTTTCTTCCCGCTATATTTTTTGGTTACATTCTTAAATTCTAGCAATTCTTCAAACACCTCCGAATAAGTCTTGCCGAATAGTACTTTTACAGTATATATAAAAAAATCGAACTCGTAAACTTTTAAAAATACGTATAACATTTACTTTACAAACTTTATAAAGTGGATAACGTGAATATGCTCCCATTTGCTTAGAATTTCGACAGGATTTGTATTTTGAGGTGGTACATGCGGGCGACGTTGGCCAGACAGTCAGTTCTCTTGCCCCGCCACAAAATGGAAATAATTGCTGAATTGAAATCCATACAAAAAAGCAGATGCAAGAATCCGAGATCCTTGCATCTGCTTTTGGTGATAACCTATTTATTTGTGGTTGGGGCGGTGATTGTATCACGGCAGACACCGGGGTCATCGCTTCCAGACTATCAACAAACAAGCGAAAAAGGTGATTTTTCTTTTTTATGCATCAGCCGATGATATATCAGCGATTTCGCATGTTCTATCAGCGATTTACAGCATTCTATCAGCGGGTTCGGGCGTTCTATCAGCGGTTCTGCACGTTCTATCAGCGGGTTCAGCCATTCTATCAGCGATTTACTTTAAGGAAGTCCCGGGCCCCGGATGATTCCTGTCCCCCATCCCATTATTCCGTCAACAACGGATAATATCCTTCTTCGTTATGTGTTTCGCGACCAACTAGTGGCGGGTTGAATACGCAGACCATGCGCATTTGGGTTCTGGCGCGGACGATATGTTTGTCATTTTCATTTAAAGTATACATGGTTCCCGGTTTCAGTTGCCATACCTCCCCGGTTTCTACCTTCTCGATTTCACCTTCTCCTTCTATCAGATATACCGACTCAATATGGTTTTTGTACCAGAAGTAATTTTCCGTACCTGCTTTAATGACAGTATCATTAACACTGAAACCAACATTATCTTTTTTTAATAAAAACCGGCGACTCGTCCAATTCCCATCTGATGTTTCGTCTTCCGTTCCAATGATATCTTCCAGCGATTTTACGATCATAACTATTTCTCCTCTCCAATGGTTTACCTTCCATGTATATTACTGCAAAACCTGATTAATGCTTGCATCTAGAATGTTCATGCCTTTTTCCAGACCTGCTTCGTCAATAATTAGTGGCGGCAAAAATTTAATAACCTCATCAGTAGGTCCAGATGTTTCTATGATTAATCCACGTTCAAATGCTTCGGAACAAATTTTTGCGGTTAGGTCATCTGTGTTATCAATGGCGATCCCTTGCATTAAGCCTCGACCACGTGCTTCTCCGTTTAATTCAGGGTATTTTGGGATGATTCGGTTAATTCTATCATGCAAGAAGTCCGCTTTTTTCATAATTGCATCACTAAACTCAGCTGTCTCCCAGTAGGTTAGCGCTTCGGTAGCTGCAAGAAAAGCCAGATTATTGCCGCGGAATGTCCCATTATGCTCGCCTGGTCCCCATTGATCATATTCCGGTTTGATTAAGGTGATCGCCATGGGCAGTCCAATTCCGCCAATCGATTTAGACAGGCAAACAATGTCCGGATTAATTCCCGCTGGTTCAAAGCTGAAGAAAGTTCCCGTTCGCCCGCATCCAGCCTGGACATCATCGACAATGAGCAAAATATCCCAGCGCCGGCAAATATTTTCAACTTTTTTCAGCCATTCCATCCGAGCAGCATTCATGCCACCTTCTCCTTGAACAGTTTCCAAAATAATCGCTGCCGGTAGCGCTACACCACTGCCGCTATCTTCTAAAAATCGTTCCAGATATGCGATCGAATCCTGGTCCTCTACATATTCATCAAATGGCATCGATACCGAATGATGCAGTGGAATGCCCGCCCCATGACGCTTAAAGGAATTTCCAGTTACAGACAGCGAACCAATGGTCATCCCGTGAAAGGCATTGGTAAAACTAATGACCGTATCGCGCCCGGTTACTTTTCTGGCAATTTTCAAAGCACTTTCAACCGTATTGGTTCCGGTTGGTCCAGGAAACATCACCTGATAATCAAGTTCTCTTGGTTGCAGAATAATATCATTAAAGCGTTCTAAAAATTCTTGTCTAGGGGTTGTTCCCATATCGAGGCTATGAATAATTCCGTCTTTTCGAATATAATTAATCAACTTTTCTTGCATGGCATCATTATTATGGCCGTAATTTAACGCCCCTGCCCCAGCAAAAAAATCAATGTATTCTTTATCATCAATATCCCACAGCTTATACCCTTTGGCCTTCGTAAAAACAGTTGGCCAACTACGACTGTAGCTTCTTACCGTCGATTCCAATTCTTCAAACGTTTTCATTTTCGCATCGCTTAATACTGCTGTTGTCAATCAAATCATCCTTTTATCGGTTTATTTTTTCCTTTATCGGACCAATCTTGTATAACATTTCGTTTTCATGTCCTGTTCGCGGAAAATCAATGGATAGAAAATAATTAGATATAGAACATTTTGTATCAAGTTTTTTTGCCAGGCCTAAAAATAAGTGTTGTGACGGTATGTTTGATGGCGATACCGTTGCTTCTACATACGCAATGTCTCGGCAACAATCCCGTTCCAATAACTCCAATAACATCTTGGTTCCCAGTCCATTGCCGCGTTGGGATTCATCCACAGCAACTTGCCAGATAAAAAGACAATTCTCATTTTTCGGATTGATAAACCCGGAAATAAAGCCGACAATATCCCCATCTTTCTCTACCACAATCGATGTTTCAGAAAATATTTCACACCACATCAGGTAGCTGTAGGAAGAGTTCAGATCCAATACACCAGTATCGTTCACCAGTTCCCAAACGGCCGCTCCATCGTTTTTTTCAGGCCTGCGAAAATGAAATTCCTTTGTTGTTAACATTGGCTTCACTAATTCCTTCGTTACGCTATTACTAATGCTCCCACCTCCAGATTGATTTCAAAAAACAATTGCACGTTTAATAGCTTAAACGACCGCCAATATTTCGTCAAAACGCATTAAACGTGATATAGCTCGGTTAAACGTGATCAGTTGAAGTGAATCGTATTTATTCATCACACCTTATCAATAGCTGGCAAATGGTATGGAATAATCCGAATTTTGGAGACTTTGTCCAAACAAGAGGCTGATATGAACCTGTTTAAAAGACGCTAAAAATGATGTAAAACAACCCTCCACTTTACATCTATAGCGATTTTGCCATCATCTACAGCGTTTCTTAGCTTTTAAAAAATAACTGCGCCGCACATAAATTCATGTACGGCGCAGTTATTCGTTTGTTGTATTAAGAAAAAATCGCGTCTATTTTTTGAATATCTTCTGCAGATAAATGAACCTCTGCCGCCCGTTTATTGCTAGCCACTTGCTCCGGGCGTTTGGCGCCGGGAATAATCACGTCCAATGATGGCCTGCTGAAATACCACGCAAGAACAACATGGACAACATCTTCCCCGTAACGTGTAGCAATCTCACGCACTTGATCGACTTTTTCCAG
Source organism: Lentibacillus sp. L22 (assembly GCF_040812445.1). Taxonomy (NCBI): domain Bacteria; kingdom Bacillati; phylum Bacillota; class Bacilli; order Caryophanales; family Bacillaceae; genus Lentibacillus; species Lentibacillus sp. L22. The sequence continues at coordinate 14,893 of NZ_JBFNXI010000047.1, forward strand.
GTTTTGTTTAAATGCTTCTCCCTGAAAACTAGGCTTCTGAGCCCGAAAATCCGAAAAAGTAGTCTGCAGATTATATTTTCCTGCCAAAAGACCTGATTCCAGCGGAAAATAAGGAATGAACGTAATCCGATTTTCAGCTGTATACGGAAAAATATCCTGTTCTGCCTTTCGATTGAGCAGGTTGTACTCTGATTGAATCACATCGACATAGCCATCCTTATTCGCTTCTTTCAGCTGGTCAAGCGAAAAATTGGATACGCCAATCGAGCGGATTTTTCCTGCATCTTTTAATTCTTTCAATGCGCCAACTGCTTCATCTTTTGGCGTTTTCTCATCTGGAAAATGAATGTAAAATAGGTCGATATAATCGGTTTGTAACCGGCGCAGACTATCATCTACTGCCTGTTTTAGAAATGCCGGTGAATTATCCATGACAACGTCCTCACCGACAAACTTATGTGCTCCTTTTGTTGCCAGTACTATGTCCTCACGCCGGTATTCTTTCATAACTTCACCAACTAATTCCTCCGAACGTTCGGGTCCATAAATGAACGCAGTATCCAGCATATTGATTCCATTATCGAGCGCAGTACGAACAACATTTTTCCCCTGCTCCTCATCAAGCATGTTCGGGTATATATTGTGTCCACCTACTGCGTTAGTACCTAAACCAACAGGAAAAACATTGATATCCGACTTTCCCAACTTTGTTTGATTTGCCATTGTAACCTTCTCCTTTCCCTAATTAAAACGCTCTCCCAAATAATGTATCACAAAAATTGTTGGATGAAACGTATTCAGATTTTCCCCTATTATTATGCCCGCCTATTACACTTTTTTCGGTTTAGCATAATTTATTAATGAATGAATGTAGAAAAGCGCAGGCGCCCGTTTAGCGGCGTATGTGCTGCGCCCGTGCAACACGGGTGGTTCGGTGTTGCTGCGCAAAGCAGCGGTTTTAACCGAACATTCCTACCGCAGGAGATAAAGGAAACCATGCCCCTTCATAGGGGGTATGCCGACGTTGGACGCAAAGTCCGTTCTTAGTCGGCCTTCCTTTGTCCCCCGAATCGATGTTGACTTATCGCACGGAGGTAAAGGAAGCACACTAGCCGCTGGGCGCTGGAGCTAAACAATGGAGTGAGGTGAATATATAATGGCGGACAACAAAAAAAATCAACCAAGACGATTTGATCATAACCATTTGCTGGACCAGATCGATTCCTTTTTTAATGAATCCTTTAACAACTTCCATCAATTAATAAACAAACGCTCAATTCGAGTCCATACACACGAAACAAAATCCAGTGTTGTAGTTGAAGCGGAATTGCCTGGTTATAAGCGGGATCAGATCCAACTTGAAATTATCGGCAATCAATTAAGAATCATTGCTGAAGACACTTCCAGTTTTGAAGGAAAAAATAAAAAAGGTGAAACGTTCCATAAAGAACAGTCCTATCAAACAGCGGAACGTCTCATCACATTGCCATTTACCATTTCCGAAAAAGACACCAGTGCCGTCTTGAAAAATGGGATCTTGAAAATTTCCATCCCGAAAAAGAATGAAAGCAGAAGGTTTATTGATATTTATGACAATTCCGATGAGTAATGCGCCCGACACCATGACACGGTAAAAGCCGGATCCCGCACGTTGGATCCGGCTTTTACGTTAGGTCAATAAAGTTTTCACTCATCAAGCTTTTTCGTCATTAATGTTGACGTATCGGTAAAACCAAATTTTTCATATAGCTTTTTGGCTGGATTTCCAACAAACACTTGGAGTTGTACCTGCTTTAATCCTTGCCGTTTCAGTTCGGTTAATGCGCTCGCAAGCAAATTTTCAGCTATTCCCTGCTTACGATAAGTTGGCAATACATAAAGTTCCGGAATAAATCCTTGCCTTTCTTCTGAGATATTATCCATTGTCTTACAAACACCAATCCAACCGCGCAATTGAGACTGATAGATATCAACCAGGTAGTAGCCACCACTATTCATTACAAAGGATACAAGTGAATGGTTATTGTTGGCAGCAGGTTTGCCATGGCCCGCCACCGACTCACTCATTACCTTGCTTGCATGTTGCCTGATCATATTTAATTCCCTATATGTCGCCTTTCTGATTGTCATTCGTATCAAAATCCTTTACTTAACATCATCATTATTTCGATGGGACTACTTGAAAAATTTGCTCAACAATGGACCAACCATGGGACTGACTTGATGGTAGATTTGATTAAATTGTCTGGCAGTTGAGGATATTTTATCAAAATCAAGGCTTCCTTCTTGTGTTTGAAACATTGCAAAAACACTACGATTTCGTTTCTGTTGTTGTGGTTGTTGCATCCGGGGCATACCAAATGGAGTTGGTGGCATCCTTCTTTGTTGACGCGGTCCTGGCATTGGTCTCGGTCTCGCCGGAAACATTCGAACACACCTCCTCATAAAAATATCTATATTATCCTATTCCAAACCGACCAGCTATGAAAAGGATGACTGCCCCAGTTAATAAAAAAGATGAACAGGGGAAATCCTGCAATTTTTTTAATGCTTTTTTTTGGCTGAACTTGGGTTGATATTTTGTGATTTGGTCGATTTCTCTGATGCTTTGGTTGATAAAACACACCTTTTGGTCGATATTGGTGTTTCCTTGATTGATAATGGCCAGTGTAGGTTGATAATGCCCAAGATGCGGTCGATAATACGTGTGACGCGGTTGATAATCATGACTTTCCGGCCGATAAAGGCATCATCTGGTTGATACCCAGCCTTTTCGGTTGATAAAGTCCAGACCGTGGTCGATATTTTTAAGTCCGGATCGATACCATATTATCCAGTCGATATTTCCAATTCCCGCATCAGAAACTATCAAGATCGTATGCCCATTTTTCATAAGCCCAAAAAGTAGGAGCCCCCCATATATTTAATGGGGAAACTCCTATTTTCGTTCCATTTCATCCATCAATCATCCTGTAAAATCGTTTTGGCAATACTTTGATCAAGTGCTTCGAAGTCATGTAACGATATGGTTTCATATAATTCCTTTCGCGTTTGCATATCATCAAGACCAGATTTTTGCGTCCCTTCTTCTTTGATCAGACCAAAGATACGTTCATAGGCTTTGGCTGCGACCCTTAATGAAGTGACTGGATAAATAACCATTTGAAAGCCCATATCCTGAAATTCCTGTGCCGAAATATATGGTGTCTTGCCAAATTCGGTCATATTCGCCAGCAATGGGGCATTAATTTTTTGGGCACATAACTGAAACTCCTCTTCGGTCTGTAATGCCTCTGGGAAAATCGCATCAGCGCCGGCCTCGATATACGTCTGTGCTCGCTCAATGGCAGCGTCGATTCCCTCAACCGCTTTTGCATCTGTACGGGCGACGACAACGAGGGATGGCGCTACTTTTTTGATGGCTTGGATTTTTTGTGCTAATTCTTCTTTAGGAACAAGCCGTTTTCCGTTCAAATGACCACATTTTTTTGGAAGCTGCTGGTCTTCTATTTGTACGGCGGCTACCTTAGCTTCCACCATCTCCATCGCCGTTCGGGCTACATATAAAACCCCGCCAAAACCAGTATCAATATCTACAAGTACGGGAAGATTACTGGCACGCACTAACTCCTTTGCCTTATCTGCTACTTCGGTTGAGGTAACCATACCGAGATCCGGTAATCCCTGGCTTGCCGTGTACGCACCACCAGATAAATATAATGCGGAAAACCCAACTTTTTTAGCCATTAGCGCAGCCATGCCATCATGCGCCCCCGGAATTTGTAAAATCTTCTCCTCTTGAATCAATGCCTTAAATTGTCCTGCCAATTCTTCCTGTGTAGCAGGCTGATCTACTATCCATACCATCGATAAAAACCTCCAATTCCATACAAGATGTTCAAAAAGTCCGGTAAAAATGACGTTTCGATAGATCCTACTTTTGAACACACATTATACGAACAATTCAACAAACTCATTCACATTCATTTGTGCTACCTTATGATAGTCACTAGTCACATCTACTATATTTCGCTGTTTCTTTTGTGGATATTGCGTTGCCAGATTTGCCGCATATTTTTCCAACACTTTCGGGATTGCTTCGTCCCGACGGAAGCGGTGACCTAGCGGGTATTCACAGGCAATATTATCTGTTGATGTACCATCCTTAAAATGAACCTGTACCGCGTTGGCAATGGAACGTTTTTCCGGATCCAGATAATCCTCGCTATATGCTTTATTTTCGGTTACCACCATTTTATCACGCAATGCATCAATTCGTGGATCTTTTGCTGCTTCATCTTCATAATCTTCCGCCGTCACATTCCCTTTTAAAAGGGCAACAGCAGTAATATATTGAATACAGTGGTCACGATCAGCTGGATTATATAACGAGCCTGTTTTATCAATAATACGGATAGCTGATTCATGGGTAGTAATCGTTACCTGATCAATTTCGTCCAGCCGATGTTTTACTTCAGGATGTAATTGTACTGCTGCTTCGGCTGCTGTTTGGGCGTGAAATTCAGCCGGATAGGAAACCTTGAATAATACATTTTCCATGACATAACTATCAAGTGGCTGGGATAATACTAATTCTTGCTGATTAAATAATACATCCTGAAATCCCCAGCCCGGGGCACTTAATGCTGTCTTATACCCCATTTCTCCCTGAACCGCCATCATTGCTAGACGAACACCTCTGCTTGTCGCATCGCCTGCCGCCCATGATTTGCGGGATCCGGTATTAGGTGCATGCCGGTATGTCCGTAAGCTGGAATTATCGATCAAGGCATTGGAAACCGCATTAAAAATCTCTTCTCTGCCACCACCCAGCAACTTGGTTACCACCGCTGTTGTAGCAATCTTTACATATAACACATGATCAAGACCAACTCGGTTCAGGCTGTTTTTCAGGGCAAGAATTCCTTGAATTTCATGAGCTTTGATCATCATTTCCAGTACTTCTTGAACCGTAACAGGAGTTTGCCCTTTGCTTAACCGTTCTCTACTAACGAAATCTGCAGCGGCTAAAATTCCGCCAAGATTATCGGATGGATGCCCCCATTCTGCAGCAAGCCATGTATCATTATAGTCAAGCCAGCGAATCATGGTACCAATATTAAATGCCCCTTGTACCGGGTCAAGCACATATGGTGTTCCCGGCACATGAGTTCCATTCGGCACAACCGTACCAGGCACAATCGGTCCGAGTAATTTGGTGCACTCTGGATAGTTTAATGCCAAAATTCCGCACCCCAGTGCATCGATCATCACATAATGTGCCGTGGTAAAGGCTTCCTTACTGGTAATTTGTTTATTTAACACATAATCTGTAATTTCTTCAATCAATGCATCGGTTGTCTGTTTTTCCTGCAGTTTTTCCATTGTCAGCTTCCTTTCTGATTCTTTTACATATTTCTCATGTTTGCCTATAGATCTCTTTTGCCGGTATACTTCACCCGTGGGCGGAACAGCCGGTTATTGGCATGCTGTTCGGTAATATGTGCACATAACCCGGCCGTACGGGAACTAAAGAAAATTGGTGTGTACAGAGGAATCGGAATCCCAAGCATCCAATAAACAGGTGCCGCATAATAATCAAGGTTTGGATAGAGTCCTTTTTCTTCAGCCATAACCCTCTCACCTGCCTCACACATATCCAGCAGCAATGAATCCCCTTTCAAATCGCAAAGTTGTTCCAATGATTCCTTCATCATTAATGCACGTGGATCCATCTTTTTCATATAAACACGGTGTCCAAAGCCCATAATCTTTTCTTTGCGCTGTAATTTTTTGTGCAACAATTCTTCAAATTTGTCCACCGAGTTGGCTTCTTGCAGCATGTACATGACCGCTTCATTCGCCCCGCCATGCAAGCTCCCTTTTAGCGAAGAAACTGCACCAGGCAATGCGCCATACATATCCGCCTGTGTCGAGGCGATCACACGGGCAGTAAAAGTGGAATTCGGCATTTCATGTTCACTATATAATAGAAGCGAACGATCAAAAATTTCCGCTTCCAATTCCGTTGGTTTTTTACCAGTAATCATATACAGGAAATTGGCACTATAATCCAAATCATGATCTGGTTCGACAAGTTCCTGATTGGTTAAAATCCGGTAACTGTTCGCTGTTATTGCCGGCAGCTTGCCTAACAGCGCATAAGCCCGTTTTTTATTGGCTGCTTCAGATCGGTCATTAATGGTACTATCAAATCCTGCCAAAACTGATACACTAGTACGCTGTCCGTCCATTGGGTGTGTATCATTCGGCAACAATTTCAGCACATCATTCACTGTTTTGGGAACATCATAATTCTCTTTTAATTTCCTTTCTAAAGCTTCCCGTTCACTATCAGATGGCAGTGATCCTTCCAGTAAAAGGTAGACAACATCGGCATATTTCTTTCGTTTGGACAAGTCAATCAAATCATGTCCACGAATGATTATTTTTTCCTGTTCGGTATCCAATAAGGAAATAGCAGTCTCGGCCGCAATGACCCCTTCCAAACCCGGTACAAATGCTTCTTCGGTTCTCATGTAAAAGTCCCCCTTTTTTTCATTTGTTATTTGCGCTGTTGAAACCCTTTTCATTTACCTTTAAAATCCAATCCCTAAATTCTTGCATTTTTTCTATAACTCTATTATAAACTGGAAAGGGAAATAATAAAAATATATAATAATAATATCCAGCCATAGAATTTTTCAATGTCTAAAAAATGAGCTCTTAACCAAAATCTATGGTTGACAGGTTATATGTAATTTTGATATAGACGATCGCTACGGAAAAACACTACGCTTTCCGTGGGCTTGTCCTCAGCCTCCTCGAAAAAGAAGAGCACTTTTTCTGCGGGGTCTTCACACTGCGCTTTCCCACAGGAGTCTCCGTGTTTTTCCTCCGCTAGGTAATTTATCATTACCATTTTTATTCATTATTTTGGTGCTAACCCGAAATAAACAGTGATATCAGAATCGAAAAAGGAGTGTATTTCACATGGACTATCAGGATTGGGAAATGCTCGCGACCTTGTATGCAACCGAAAACATTACCAAGGCATCTCAATTATTATTCTTGTCCCAACCAACTCTAACATCAAGAATCCAAAAACTGGAGGAATATTACGGTGTACAGCTGATCATTAGAAAACGTCGGGGAATCACCTTCACACCTGAAGGGGTCATACTGGCACAACATGCGGAGCAGATGCTTAATGAACAGCGAAAAATTGAAGAAATGATCAACAACATGAAAAGTCATGTAGCGGGGACACTTCGGGTTGGTGCATCGAATTTTTTCGCATTAAATAAAATGCCAAAAGTCTTACGGTTATTTAAACAACAATATCCAGATGTAGAATTTCAGGTGGTAACCGGTTGGAGCAATGAGATGCATCGGTTCATTTTAAACCACGATGTACATATCAGTTTTATTAAGGGTGATTATTCATGGAAGGATCGCAAGGATGTACTCTATGAAGAAGCCATTTGTGTCGCCGCCCCGTGGGAATTTAAGTGGGAGGAGCTCCCGGAATTGCCGCGGATCGGTTACTATACCGATGAAAATATGCAAAACCTTGTTGAACATTGGTGGTATACCAATTATAACCAAGCGCCGAATATTAATATCCAGGTTAACCAGGTGGAAACTTGTAAGGAAATGGTTGTCAATGGATTAGGATATGCGATACTGGCCAACCTTGTTGTACGTCCACATCCGGAACTAATTGTCAAACCAATTCACGATATAAATGGGGAAGCGATCACCCGCAAAACATGGATGTATTACCATGAGGAATCTTTGCGGATGAACATTGTCCAGGCTTTTGTTGATTTTATCCGTCAATTGGATGTTAAGGCATTATAATACGTAATACCAATATGCGCCGTTACGCATTTCCCGCTGGCATTCACCGGCATATCGTAAATACTCCAAATGGGCGAGTGTTTCACCAATGGCAAACCGGGTTTCATGGATGTTCAACTTTTTCCGAAATAGCGTTTGACATGCCTGGTAAATGCTTGCCCCATTCTTGATAGCGTCCAAGGCAACCGTCAATCGATCTTCATGATGTTTTTCGATTTCATCAATCCGGTCATTTGCCCCATAAAATGGTTTGCCATGTGAAGGAACCACCAAATCTGCATCCAGTTTCTTGACCTTTTCCAATGCCTGCAAATAACTTGCTAATGGATTTGGATCTCCATGGAACCAGTAGGATATATTTGGCGTAATTTTCGGCAGGATGTGGTCGGTTGACAATAATATATTTTGCTCCCGGTTATAAAAGCAGACGAGTCCATCCGAGTGTCCCGGCGTGAAAATAACCTCATATTCACCGTTACCAATTTGCATTTTTTCCCCCTCTTCCAGATAATGATCCACATCCGGATATGGGGTAACCCGCGCCACAAATTCCTCTGTATTCCCGGTCATTTTTACGGCAACCTCATTGGGAATTCCAGCCAGTTTGTAATTACTGTTAAGCGTAGAGAGAAACTCATCTGTCCAAGCCTTTAACCCGGCATCATAATCAGTTTTCGTCATCAACACATGTGCACCTGTTTTTTCTTGCAATCCACCTGCATAACCAAAATGATCAGGATGGTAATGGGTAATGATGATATCTGTTACCGTTTTTTGCTTTAATTCCTTATCCCACTTTAAAACAGTTTCCTGATTATGTAACCCGGCATCGATCACGATCCAACCATTCTCTCCCTCGGCCAGGAAACAATTAACATGGTCAAGGCGAAATGGTAGATCGAGTGTTATTTGTTTCAATTTGAATGGTTTGAGGATATCGTTAGTTACTTGATCTGTATAACATGTTTGTTTGGGCATTTGCTCTCTCCTTTCTATATCACGATTACAATCCCATATTTTTGGCGATGATCCCTTTCATGATTTCATTGGTACCGGCGTAAATCGAGGTAACAGCAACATCACGATATCTCCTTGCAATCTCGTATTCTTCCATATAACCGTACCCGCCATGTAGCTGCATACATTCTGCGGCAACCCGCTTTGCCAGGTCTGTCGTCCACCATTTGGCCATGGAGACTTCCGTGACAATATTTTTACCAGCCATATGATCTTCAATTAATTTATCGACAAAGGTGCGGCCAATCTGGACTTCAGTCTGCATTTCGGCAAGCTTAAATTGGGTGTTTTGAAACTTGCTAATACTTGTTCCGAAAGCCTTTCGCTGTTTGACATAATCGATGGTCAGCTCAAGCATCCTTTCTGCTGCAGGAACGCTTGAAATAGCTACCATTAACCGTTCCTGCTGGAGTTTTTCCATTAAATAATAAAACCCTTTACCTTCTTCACCTATTAAATTGGCAGCAGGTACACGAACATCTTCAAAAATAAGTTCACTTGTGTCGTTTGCATGCTGACCAACCTTGTTGAGTTTCTTCCCGCGCTTGAAACCAGGCATGCCTTCTTCCACGACTAACAGACTAATGCCTCTGTGCGGTGGATTTGCCTGGGGGTCTGTCTTACAAACCACAACAATGAAATCAGCCGAATAGCCATTGGTGATAAACGTCTTTTCCCCATTGACAATATAATCATCACCAGCTTTGATTGCACTCGTTTTCACAGCGGCCAGATCTGACCCTGTCCCCGGCTCGGTCATGGCGATCGCGGATATCATTTCCCCTGTTGTAGCTTTGGGCAACCAGCGTTGTTTTTGTTCCCCTGTACCATATGTTTCGATGTACGGGATAACAATATCGTTGTGTAGTCCAATCCCTGTTAGTCCTGTTCCAATGCGTTCAAATTCCTCCGATAACACGACGGAATAGCCAAAATCCGTATTGGAACCACCGTATTTTTCATCTACTTGTGGGCAAAGGAACCCCTGCTCCCCAGCCTTCTTCCAAAAAGAACGCGGTACTTGCTTATCCCTCTCCCATTGTTCATAATTGGGAGCAGCTTCTTTTTCTAAAAACTTTCTTAACGACTGACGAAAGATTTCATGTTCTTCTGTTTGAAAAGCCCTGCTCATGGTACAACCCTCCTTACACACTATTTCCCAACAAAGTGTGGTGATCGCTTCTCCAAAAAGGCCTGAACCCCTTCCTTGGCATCTTCAGACTGAAACATCAATGACTGGATTATATTTTCCTGCATTAAACTCGTTTCGTGCGTGAATTCACCCGCATGGTTCAATAGGTATTTGACAAATTTATTAGAGAATGGCGGCCCTTCGACGATAAACGTTGCAAATGCAGCTGCTTCCTCGATAACATCCTTTTCTTCTGCCAACCGATTAATCAACCCTTTTTCGTAAACAGTTTCCGCATGAATCGGCTTTCCGGAAGCTACCCATTCTTTTGCAATTGGCAACGGAACACGATCAGCAAGTAATTTTATCAATCCCAAATCAGGAGTCAGGCCGATATTACGAAAACTGGCGATGAATTTCGCATGTTTATCGGCAACAATAAAATCGGATGCAAGTGCAAGGCTGAATCCGGCACCTGCAGCAAACCCATGAACGGCACTAATCACGTATTTGTTTAAATGGAGGATCGTCTTGGTTAGTGATGCGGTCGCTTCCATGTGAGCAACCGTATCTGCCGGGCTGCTTCTCTTACCCATTGACCCAATATCACCCCCGGAGCAATAGGCCTTTCCTTCTCCGGATAAAATAATCGCTTTCACATCATCATCCTGTTCGGCATCTTTTAAAGCACGAATAACACCTGATACCAAATCATCAGATAGGGCATTTCGTTTCTCCGGACGATTCATTGCAATATAACAAAGCTGATTTTCTTTTTTTACGTGAACAACTTCAGTCATTGTTTTGTCCCGCACTCCTTTATTTAAACCTAACCGAAATTAAGCCTAAAATTAATCAAAGACCTCTTCTCTGTTACCAAGAAGAATGTTTATTTCAACCCTCGGATTTACTTCCCGAGGCCAGCAGATGGGGTCAAACCACAAGCAATCTTTGCCTGTTTAAAATCCCACCACACTGTATACATAGGGGATTCCACACCTATGTAGCCTGCGCGAGGCAATCGCTTTTTAGCTTTCTTTCCGATATTAACTGCACTGTTGATATCTCTAGAAAGCGTTGTACCGCAGTTTACACATGTAAAGTTGCGAATGGATGGATCCTTTTTCTCGTGATGACCACAGACACAACAGGTTTTGGTTGTATCCCGTTCATCAATCTTTTGATAATGCTTGCCACTTTTCGCTTGCACCCAGTTTAATATACGGCGAAACTGTCCAACTGGTGTTTGATTTAACATGGCCCTTCTCATCGTCCCGTACTTTGCCACATCGGGAGTCGGAGTATAGTCACCAATGTAAATGGCATCGTAACGCTTGGAAAAATAATGCGCATAGCTAAATAACAGCGTCTTCATTTGTTCTCGACGTTTTAATTGCGCCTTTTCCAAAGCATGATTAAGTCTTTTCCAACGTTTGCTCGGCTCAAAATACGTAACATTTGGGGTGCATACCAGCTTATTAAACTTTTCACATTTGTCCCGTTTTGATTTGATTTCATCGATTCGTTTATCCCAATACTTCAACAGTGCATTCATTGATTTCAATTCATATGATTTTCCATCACTGCCTAATCCTACTGCCAAATTCTTATGGTTGGGATCAAATACAATAAACGATTGTTCCTTCACCTTGGTGATTTCTTTGACATCTTCTATTGTAAAAATGGCATAATACGAATCCAGATCCTTTGTAATGCGAAGGGTTTTGATTCTCTCCGTTTCGCTTAGTTCTACCGCTTCCACAAGTCCAACTTTGATTTTGATGGTCTTCCTGGCCTGTTCATCCGTTTTCCTTAATTCCTTGTATTCTTCATCTGTTAACTTGCCAAAACTTAAGGAAAGCAGATTGGTATCCAATAATTTAAAGCCCTTTTTTGGTTCATCATAATATAGCGAAAACCACTTCTTTTTCCATGAACGATATTTTGGTTTC
>NZ_JBFNXI010000048.1:0-25837 GCF_040812445.1 Lentibacillus sp. L22
GGCGTCGGCATACCCCTTTTGCAGGGGCATGTCATTTTTACCGGACTTTTTGAACATCCTCTATAAACATAAGTAATTGGATGGAGGCTGTCTTATTTATGGCAACAGCCTCCTGATTTTTTGACTGATAAGCTTGGATCCTCTTGATAGGAGGCGATGATATGGAAAGAGAAATACAAATCAAGCGTAAGAAGCGGTTGACAAAGGATCAGTGGACAGCAATTGCTTTTTTAATTCCATCCTTTATATTGATTCTCATTTTTGTTTACGGGTTTATAGGCTGGACCGGATATGTTTCATTAAGTAACTGGAATACGTTAGTTCCGGATTTATCATTTGCCGGATTGAAAAACTATATCTATTTATTTCATGATTTTCGCTTTCAGGCAGATCTGAGAAATACATTATTTTTTACCGTGCTATTTATTGCTCTGGTGATTGTGTTGGGAATGGGAATTGCTATTCTGATCGATCAAAAGCTTAAAGGGGAATCCATTTTCCGAAATATATTTTTATTCCCGATGGCTCTATCATTCATTGTGACCGGGGTCGTTTGGCAATGGCTGCTTAATCCGTCAACAGGGTTTAACCATTTCTTGAACATGGTTGGTATTGAACCGAAATGGTATACGGACACCAATGTGTTAGCCGGGTTTCAGTGGGGAAGCATTGAGTTCGGCTTTCCCGTTGCAATTATTGCGGTTGTTATTGCAGCGGTATGGCAAATGACCGGTTTTTCGTTAGCTATGTATTTGGCGGGACTCCGGGGCATTTCGGATGAACTTCGGGAAGCGGCACGCATAGACGGAGCGAGTGAATTTCAGGTATATCGAAAAGTTGTATTGCCTATGCTTATGCCAATTACAGTGAGTGTCATTATTATTATGGCCCATATCTCCTTAAAAATATTTGATCTGATCTATGCGATGACCGGATCTGGAGCCAATTTTGTAACGGATGTTCCTGGTGTCTATATGTTTGAGACAACGTTTAGAGGAAATTATTATGCAAATGGAGCAGCAATTGCCATTATCATGTTGCTGTTGGTCGCGATATTTATTGTTCCATATTTATGGAACAGTCGAAAGGGGGATCAATAATGGCAGCATCCTATATTGGTAAATTCATAAAATACTTGATCCTCATCATTTTGGCTATATTATTTTTGATGCCAATCTACGTGATCATTGTCACGAGTTTAAAGCCATTGGATGAAGTATCACTTGAGCAAATGTGGGCATTACCAACAACGATTGATTTCAGCTCATATGCCCAAGCTTTTACAAACTTGGCACCGAACTTTTGGAACAGTGTTTACTTGGTAATCCCTGCGACTTTATTGTCCGCGTTATTCGGTGCCATGAACGGTTATGTGTTATCCAAGTGGAAATTTAAAGGGTCGAATACGATATTTACGATTATTCTCTTTGGCATGTTTATACCGTATCAAAGTATTTTGATTCCATTGATCCAATTTTTACGGTCAATTGATTTGTATAATACAATTTCGGGATTGGTACTAGTTCATGTTGTCTATGGTCTGCCAATAACTACGTTGATGTTTCGCAATTTTTATGCCAGTATCCCGGACACGATGATCGAAGCTGCAAAAATCGATGGTGCTAGTTTTTTGGGGATTTTCCGGCATATTATGATTCCCCTGTCGATCACGGGGTTTGTTGTTGTAGCGATTTGGCAGTTTACAAATATTTGGAATGAATTTTTGTTTGCTGTAACCATTACAACGTCAGATAAACAACCAATTATGGTCGCTCTGCAAAACTTATCCGGCAGTCAGATTGTTCAATGGAATGTGCAAATGGCTGGGGCATTACTAGCTGCATTGCCAACATTGCTTGTCTATATCTTTTTAGGTAAGTATTTTGTCAGAGGCTTGTTGGCAGGATCGGTGAAAGGATAGCTTACTTTCTGGGATTCTCTATGACGAGTAATAAGACTCTTACCCAAAAATTGTCTGGGTGGGAGATGAGAAGTAGGTGGTATGAAAGTGAGGTTTGGATTGATTTATAGTTGGAAAAGCGCTGCAAACTCAAAGATTCCGCAGCGCTTTTGTTCTATCTACAATGCCTTGACCAGTCCACCATCAACGACAAGTGTTTGCCCGGTTACATACGTATTTGCCTGGGAACATAGGAAGACAACCATCTTGGCAAACTCATCTGGTTCACCGTAACGTTGCATGGGAATCGATTGTTCTGATTTTTTTCTTTGCTCATCTGGGTCCATGTTTTGCTTTTTCGCAGTGATTTGATCGAGACTAGTCACCCGGTCAGTCGCAATCCTGCCTGGCCCAATCGTATTGATTAAAATATTGTCCGCTGCAAGTTCCTGTGACAAGCTTTTGGCAAGACCAACAATCCCCGCCCGAAACGTATTGGACAAAATCAGATTGTCCAATGTCTGTTTAATGGATGAGGACGTGATATTAACAATGTGCCCGCTTTGTTGCTTTTTCATATATGGCAGTGCTTCACGGATCGCCCGGACAAAACTTAACAGGTTTAATTCAAATGCGTTTTGCCAGGCGTCGTCATCAAAATCATCAAATAAACCAGCAGGAGGACCGCCCGCATTATTGACAAGGATATCAATCGTTCCATGTTTCGCAGCTGCTTTCGCGATTAATTGTTTGATGGAATCAGGGTTGGTAATGTCACAAACTTGATAGTGAACATGCGCATTCCCTGTTTCTTTTTGGATCTCATTTTTTGTTTTCTCCAGTTCACTTTCATTCCGGCTGGCGATGAAAACATGTGTCCCTTCCTCCGCAAATAGGTGTGCAGCTGCTTTGCCCAAACCTTTACTAGATGCCAATACAACAACCGACTTGCCTTCAAGACCTAAATTCATGGAATGACCTCCAATCAAATTTTTACTTGTGTTTTTATTATGAAATGAGGTGGGACGAAATTCAAATGTTAAGCTGGATAACCTCTAAATTAACGTTGACATCCTCAAGCCTTCCAGATATAATTACCAGCAGAAACAATGGGTGAATACCTAACTATACTGGAGAGGTTCTTAGTTCAACCCTCTATAAAAAACTAAGGACAAAACATGTCATGATCCAAAAACCATGTGCCTTAGGGGACCATGGTTTTTTTAATGGAGTAAAGGAGGATTTAACGTGGCAGGACGCGATGATAATGACTTGACTGATCTTACTTTGTTAGGCAGTCAAGGAACAACATATGCCTTTGATTACACACCGGCAGTATTGGAGACATTTGATAACAAGCATCCGAATAGGGATTATTTTGTGAAATTTAACTGCCCTGAGTTTACAACGCTTTGTCCGAAAACTGGACAGCCGGATTTTGGAACCGTTTATATCAGCTATATTCCAGATCAAAAGATGGTAGAAAGCAAATCACTAAAGCTGTATCTATTCAGTTTTCGTAATCATGGGGATTTTCATGAAGACAGTATGAATATCATTATGAATGACCTGATTGATCTAATGGATCCGCGTTACATTGAGGTGTGGGGAAAGTTTACACCTAGAGGCGGTATTTCAATTGATCCATATTGTAACTATGGCAAACCAGGTACCAAATTTGCGCAAATGGCTGACCATCGGTTGATGAATCATGATTTGAATCCAGAGAAAATAGACAATCGTTAATTTGTATCAATTACTCTGGAAATCCCGCAAATCACTGCTACATATCAGTATTTGCGGTGATGTCATCCGTACTGATTTAGTCGTATGAATGGCTGATTATTGGTGCCTGGGTCATCCTTGGAGTCATACGCTATAACGTGACTATTGCGAACAACGACAAAAAGTATTCCAATAAACACATGGAGAAGGAATTGAATCGCGTTGCATGACAGATTTTGAGCGAATCGCGGTGAATCGTTGGTTCGCTTTTACATAACTAGAATTACAAAATAATGATTCGCAATAGTTATTGCATTCAAAAAAGTGTTGATTTATAATATAGTTAAAACCACATTGACAGGTTCCAAAATGATTTTTTTTGCATTTTATATAGTAAGCACCTTTATTGCTAAATTCCTTTTAGTGCGTGTGTACAAAGCCCGTTTTATCTTGTGGACAAATAACAGGATAGGAATAAAAATGCAGAAGATGATTTCCGTAAACACCGAAACCTAAATGAAACCCGGAAATGAGCTAAGAAATGTAAGCGGTTCATTCGCTATCCTGTTGTTCAGCAAGTTATATTTGCTTGAGAGGATGGGATGAGGGATGTTAACATTTTCGGTTTCGGAGTTTAAGGAACGATTAGTGAAAACAAAACAGCGGATGACAAATGCCGGGGTTGATATTTTGCTGGTGACCGATCCAGCAAACATGAATTATTTAACAGGGTATGATGCCTGGTCATTTTATGTTCATCAGGTGCTTATTATCCTGATCGATGAAGAACAGCCGATTTGGGTGGGGCGTAGTCAAGATGCAAGTGCGGCCAGACACACTACTTGGCTGGATGATGATCATATTATTCCATATGGCGATCATTATGTGCAGTCAACCCAGAGGCATCCAATGGACTTTGTTTGTGATTTGTTAAAAATGCGAAAACGAGATAAGCAAACGATTGCCGTTGAATGTGATGCGTATTATTTTACGGCTAAATGCTATTTGCAACTTGTGAAAGGTTTGCCAAATGCGACATTTAAAGATGGTACCAATATGGTTAACTGGGTTCGGATTGTCAAGTCGGATCAAGAAATCGCTTATATGAAACGAGCCGGCAAAATCGCGGAAAAGGCGATGCAGACCGCGTTTGACATGATGGATGAAGGGGTAAGAGAATGTGATGTTGTTGCAGGCATTGCTCATGCTCAAATAAGCGGCCTGGAGGATTTTGGTGGTGATTACCCAGCAATTGTTCCATTATTGCCAACAGGTGAAAAAACCTCAGCATGTCATTTAACGTGGACCGAGGATCGTTTTAAACAGGGGGATCCAGCGATTATTGAATTGGCAGGTTGTTATAAACGTTACCATTCACCATTGGCCCGAACGATTGTAATTGGTGTGCCGACTGAACGAATGCAGTATGTCGCGGACTGTGTCGTAGAAGGGTTAAATGCAGCACTGGATGCAGTCAAACCTGGTATAACCTGCGAGGAACTTGAAATGGTTTGGCGTAGAGTTATTGAGAAAAATGGTATTAAAAAAGAATCACGGATGGGCTATTCGATGGGATTGAATTACCCACCAGACTGGGGAGAGCATACGGCAAGCTTAAGGCCTGGAGATCGTACTATTCTGGAGCCAAACATGACTTTCCATTTGATCCCGGGAATATGGATGGAGAATATGGGTGTAGAAATTAGTGAATCATTCCGGGTTACCGAAACAGGCTGTGAATTATTAGCTGATTTTCCGCGTGAATTGATGGTGAAGCCGCATATCAGACTGGCATAATACGAAAGAGATTAGCCCCTCACTACTCTAATGCGTTAATGTAGTGAGGGGGCTAACCGCATATGTCCTTCTTACTCAGCTTTTATTTTGATTAAATTCGGCGGTGTCTTCCCATTCAAACCGGCTTCTAAATTATACGCAGCAAGTTCTGACATTTTTAGCTCGGTTTCATGTGTGGATGACCCAATATGAGGGGTGGTCACCACATTTTTTAATGCTAGTAGCGGATTATCTATAGCGACTGGTTCGGTAGCAAACACATCCAAACCTGCTGCGGCTATGTCGCCGTTTTGTAATGCCCGGATCAATGCCGGTTCATCAACTGTTTTTCCACGCGAGCCATTAATAAACATGGCAGATGGTTTCATCATTTGGAATTCCTTTTCTCCCATCAGGCCTTTCGTTTCGTTTGTTAATGGTGTAATCAAACAAACAAAATCAGCTTCACCTAATAATCCGTCAAGACTACGATAGGAAGCGGCGAATTTTTCTTCTGCTTCAGGTTTTCGGCTGCGGCTATGATACAAAATGTTCATATCGAAACCAAAATGGGCACGTTGGGCGAGTGCTTTACCAATACGTCCCATGCCAATAATGCCAAGGGTTTTGTGGTGAACATCTACTCCAAAATACTCGGGGCCGATTGCCTCTTGTTTCCATTCTCCATTTTTTACAAGCCGGTCAAGTTCCGGTATTCGTCTTGCAGTTGCGATTAAAATGCCAAAAATCGTATCGGCAACCGTATCATTAAGTACATCCGGTGTGTTGGTTGCCATGATTCCCCGTTTATTAAGTTCTTCTAAATCCAGGTTGCTATAGCCAACGGAAACATTACTAATAATTTTCAATTTTGGTGCTTGCTCCAACAATTCCCGATCAACCACCAATTCTAAGCCAATAATTCCTTCAGTTTCCTGTAAACAGGTTAAAAACGCTTTATCAGTTTTTGTGTCGATATCTTTAAAAAAGTGTACATCATATTTTTGTTGCAATGCTTCTAAGACAGGTTTTTCCACACGGTTATAAGCAATAACTTTCCTCTTCATACGATTCCTCCATTTCACACACCATCCTACCTTAAAAATAGCGATATTTTATCATGAAGTCAACACGCTAAAAGGAATATTTCAAATTATAGGATGTTGATTGACAATTTGAATAGTCTGAATTAATCTGAATATAATTGGAATAATGCTTGCTTGATGGAAAGGTGATTTGGAAATGGAAAAATCGGTACGTGACCGTGCAAGTGAACTAACACCCCAGTTGATAAAGTGGCGACGTAAATTTCACCAGTTTCCGGAATTGAGTTTTCAAGAAAAGAAGACGTCAAAATATGTGAAATCAGTTTTGGATGATATCCCTGGCATGCAAGTGGAGATGGGTGTTGGTTATCCTACTGCTGTTGTTGGCACGCTTTCCAATGGCTCAGGACCAACCATTGCCATTCGCGCCGATATGGATGCATTGCCGATTCAAGAGGAGAATGCCCACGCATATCGCTCAAAGCATGAAGGTGTGATGCATGCGTGTGGTCATGATGCCCATATATCGATTGGGTTGGGCGTTGCAAGTTTGCTTGGTGACAGTTTTCAAAACGGTCGCTTACAGGGAACGGTTAAATTCCTATTTCAACCGGCGGAAGAGAAAGCGGATGTCAAAGGTTCTACCGGTGCACCCTATCTGATCAAAGCTGGTGTATTGGATGATGTGAATAGCGTAATGGCACTGCATATGAACCCGGAAAACCCAGTCGGTGAGGTGAAGATTCACGATGGGTATAGTATGGCAAATGTCGATGTGTTTCAAGCGACAGTATATGGAACAGGTGGTCATGGCGCCTATCCGCACCTTGGAACAGACCCGGTATGGATGCTTGGACCGGTATTGCAGGCATTGCATGGGATCGTGGCTAGAAGAATTTCCCCGCTGGACGCCGCAGTCATTAGCATTGGCAGTATCACAAGCGGGTTTGCCAGCAATGTGATTCCATCCGAAGTTGTCGTGAAAGGAACCATTCGCAGTTACCACCCGAATGTACGAAAAAAGATTCATGATGAGCTTCAGAAGGCATTTTCATTAGTAAATGTTTTAGGTGGGGCATTTGATTTAACGATTACACCAGAGGATCCGGCATTGAAAAATGATCCCGCCGTTAATCAACACCTTCGTCAGGTCATCAATGATTTATATCCCGATTTCACCATTATCGATGCACCATTTGGGTTGGGCGGGGAAGATTTTGCCCATATGACCAAAGTTGTGCCAGGTTCCATGTTTTTCCTTGGGTGTGCGATTGGAGATGGTGTCCATCGTGAGTTGCATACGCCAACTTTTGATATTGATGAACGGGTTTTGCCAGTGGGTGTTGCGATTTTGACAGAAGCTGCAGAGCGATATTTGCGGATAACCTGAAGGAGGACAATTTTATGTCAAGTTCGCCGATAACGTTACGGGATATATGGAAAGCTCGTCAACGGATTGCACCCTTTGTACAAAAAACACCATTAATCTATTCCCCATCGCTATCAGAATTTGCTGGAACCTTGGTCTATTTAAAACTGGAAAATTTAAATGTTAGCGGCTCATTTAAAATCAGAGGGGCAGCAAATAAAATCCTTCATTTGACACCAGAACAGCAAAAACTTGGTGTAACCACATTTTCGACAGGGAACTTTGGTATGAGTGTTGCATACATGGCGGAAAAACTGGGCATCCAGGCAACCATTTGTATCTCTAACCGTGTTCCTAACGCCAAAATCAAACAGTTGCAGCGATCTGGAGCCCGGCTGGATATTGATGGCAAATCACAAGATGATGCCGAACAGCGCAGTTACCAACTGGAAAAAGAGCAGGGAATGACCGTGATTCATCCGTTTGACGACCAAGATGTCATTGCCGGTCAAGGAACAATCGGCCTGGAACTGCTTGACGATTTACCAGATGTTGATACAGTCATCGGTGGATTATCCGGTGGAGGGCTTCATTCCGGTTTGGGTGTTGCTCTAAAAGAAACCGATCCAACGATTAAGGTTATCGGACTATCAACTGCAAAAGGGGCGGCAATGCACGCTAGTATTCGAGCGGGCAAACCAGTTATCGTAGAGGAAGAGAATACCTTAGCTGACAGTTTGCTAGGCGGAATCGGTGTCAATAACCAGTACACTTTTAATATGGTGCAGCGATATGTGGATGATATTATTTTATTAAATGAAGATGAATTTGCCCAAGGGATGGCTTTTATGCTTGATAAGCACCGAATGGCTATCGAGGGAGCGGCTGCATCCGGGATTGGTGCGATTTTAAATCGGCGAATACAATTAGGTTCGCGTGTAGTCGTCATTGTTAGCGGGGGCAGTGTAGATACATCGGTTATATTAGCGATTACCAAAGCATATATAGAAGACGAAAAGGGGTGATTTTTGTGCATCATATGCTTTATAATGATCGAATCGTCAAGCGGGAAAATCTAGTTGATATTGAGGATCGGGGCTATCAATTTGGTGACGGGATCTATGAGGTGATCGGTGTCTATAACGGCACCCCTTTGATGCTGGATGAGCATATGGCACGTTTACAAAGGAGCGCTCGTGAAATACAATTAACTTTACCTTCTTCCATCAACCATTTGAAAAATAATCTACTGGAATTGGTAAAACAAAATGAGCTAAATGAGGGCATTATTTATATGCAAGTTTCCAGGGGGGTTGCACCACGCTGGCATCAGTTTCCGAATACTGAAGTTTCCCCGGTAACAATCGCTTATACAAGGGAGGAACCACGGGAGACCAATGTAGAGGACGAAGGAGCAACAGCGGTACTGACCGAGGATATCCGTTGGTTGCGTTGTGATATTAAAACACTTAACTTACTGCCAAATGTGCTTGCCAAACAAAAGGCAGTAGAACACCATGCGATTGAAGCGATTCTTCATCGGGGGAACGTGGTTACCGAAGCAAGTGCGTCCAATGTGTTTATTGTCAAAAATGGAGAACTGTATACCCACCCGGCAAACAACTATATTTTGAATGGCATCACCCGGCAAAAAGTTTTACAGTTATGTCACGACCTAAACGTAAAGGTAAATGAGAAACTATATACGGTTGATGATTTACTGCATGCCGATGAGGTGTTTATATCCGCCACCAAATTGGATGTTGTGCCGATTTTACATGTCGATGAACATATCATTGGTTCTGGAAAACCTGGTATGATTACGAGACAGATAATCGCTGCATTTCGTTCTTTCTACCAGCAAACAACGTAAGCTAACCCGATCTGGGAAGGGTGTGTTGTCATGCATGCATTTGAATCTTATCATCCTACTATTGCTGAAATTAACATCAATGCTTTCAAAGAAAATCTCACAAAGCTAAAACAGATAGCCAAAAACAGTAACCTGCTTGCCGTCATTAAAACGGATGGATATGGGCATGGGATTGTACCGATCGGGCATGCCGCTGTTCAAGCCGGGGCGGATCGTCTGGGGATTACCACCGTAGCGGAGGGGGCATTGCTTCGTGAAAGTGGTGTTAAGAACCCGATTCAGCTATTAAGTGCGATTACACCGGAACAAGCGGGGGCAGTTGTTGCCAATCAATTAACAGCTTCCATTTCTTCCTCACAAATAGCCATTGCCATTAGTAATGAAGCAAAAAAGCAAGGAACAACCGCAGCTGTGCATCTGAAAATCGACACAGGACTGCATCGATTCGGGGTGAATCCCGAGCAGGCCGTAGCTGTTTGTCGATCATGTTTTTCACTCCCGGGACTATATTGGGAAGGAATCTATACGCATTTTTCTTGTGCCGATGAAGGAGACTGGCAGACAACCAATCAGCAATTTCACCTGTTTACGACGACGGTATCCGATTTAGACAAACACGGATTTCATTTTCCCCTTCATCATGTTGCTGGTTCAACGATTACCATGAAACGAAATGATTGGCATCTCGATATGGTCCGACCCGGGATTGCTTTATTCGGCTACCATCCCGATCGACGCCAACAGAATATCTTGCCGTTAAAGCCAGTTTTGACACTAAAATCGAAAATCCTCCAAGTACGGGAACTGCCACCTCATACGCCGGTTGGTTACGGTGGAGAATACGTTACGAAGACAACAGAAAAAATTGCGGTCGTACCTATTGGCCATGGTGACGGCTATCAGCGAATCTTATCAAATAAGGGAGAAATGTTAGTAAAAGGAAATAGAGCCGGGATTGTTGGTACGATTTCATTAGACCAGACGTTAATTAATGTCACAGGAATATCGGATGTTAACGAAGGGGATGAGGTAGTTATTATTGGCGAACAGGGAGACGATGACATACCGGCATATGAAATAGCGGACTGGATGAACAGTATTGTTGACGAGGTTCTGGCTAGTTTGATGGAACGTATCCCGAGGGTGTATATTTGAGATTGGATACAGGCGTAATCCAAGAAGGTGAGGAGATAATAAATGAAGAACTTAAAAATTGCACTTATTCCGGGTGATGGTATTGGACCAGAGGTGATAGCAGAGGGAGTAAAGATTTTGCGTGCCATCGAAAAAATGGACTCCTCGCTTTCGTTTTCATTTTCCGAGTTTCCGTGGGGATGTGAATATTATCTTAGGGAAGGCAAAATGATGGATGATGATGGGATTGAACAATTAAAACCATTTGATGCCATCTATCTTGGTGCAGTCGGTTATCCAGGTGTGCCAGATCATGTTTCGTTACGTGATTTGTTAATACGGATTCGCAGACAGTTCGATCAGTACGTTAATTTACGGCCAGTGACATTATTAAATCCATCGCTAACACCGCTAAAAGGAAAAACGGAACAGGATATTGATTTTCTGGTTATTCGGGAAAATAGTGAAGGAGAATATTCGGGTGCAGGGGATTGGCTATATAAAGGCAAGCCAGAAGAAGTTGTGCTGCAGACAGGTGTATTTTCCCGAAAAGGCACCGAACGGATTATTCGTTATGCGTATGAAGAAGCGCGCCGGACAAATCGGTCATTGACCAGTGTTAGTAAAGGAAATGCCTTGAATTACTCGATGGTGTTTTGGGATGAAGTGTTTGCGGAAATTGGCAAGGAATACCCCGATGTGGAGACATATTCGTATTTGGTTGATGCGGCAAGTCTTTATTTTGTGTCTAACCCGGAACGATTTGGTGTAGTCGTTACGTCTAATTTGTTTGGTGACATATTAACCGATATTGGAGCAGCAATTACTGGTGGCATGGGGCTTGCGACAGGGGCAAATATTAACCCCAAGAAAAAGTTCCCGTCCATGTTTGAGCCTGTCCATGGATCTGCACCAGACATTGCCGGAAAGGGGGTTGCTAATCCAATTGCCTCCATCTGGTCAGTTAGCCAGATGATGGACTTTTTTGGAGAAAAACAATGGGGAGCAGCGATTCTTCACACCATAAAGGAATTACTCCAGGAGACAGATTCGCTTACACCTGATCTTGGCGGTAAGGGGTCTACCAGCGATGTAGGTGATCGCTTTGTTGAATTGTTGGAACGTAACGGTTGAGGCTCAACAACTAAAAACGAATGATACAATTGGGTTGTATCATTCGTTTTTTTATTTAAAAGGAGAGTGGATCGCACTTGGACAAGGTAACTTCCTTATTCTCCCTTGTTCACACGTGCTTGATATAAATAAATTTTCCAAGGGTAACCTTTTTTCTGAAAGCTGCGTTCATAATGAAGGTCGTTTTCTTGATAATTTTCGATTGGGACAGCGGAAAAGATGTAATCACCGCCAAGATCTTTGAATGCTTTGGTATTGATATCAAGGTCTTTAATGGTTTTTTTGCTGTTTTTCGTGAACATATAATGCTTGCCGATTTCACTTACATAAATATAGGCTCTGCCGCCCCAGGTATCGTAGTAGGATTTTAATGTTTTGTTTTTATCAAGCTCTGGCGCAATGATTTTACGAAATTTGTGTTTATAGGATAATGGATAACTATTATTGTAGGTATCCAGCGTATAAAAGCCATTGTACTGGGCAATGGCCGGGTGCAAGCCAATATTGACGATACGGTAGTCGGATGGGTCTTTTCCAATATAATCTTTCACGTCATCAAATAATTCAGTTGCATAAAATTGTTTGAATGTCGGGTTCTTCGTTTGACTGTATTTGGTTTCTTCGTTTAACGAAAAGACCATACAAACCTGCAAAATGATCAACAGGATGACGAATGGCTTAAAGAATTTAAAGTGTTTCCATAAAATTGTTAAGGCAAGCGCGAAACAAATATACCAAATCGGCGGGTCCAGAAAATGAATCCGGCTAAAATTAAATGTATTGGCTATCATAATATTATCTTTTACCACGCGCCAGCCTTCCCAATACCAGAACGCATACCATAATGACAGGAATACATTAAATAGAAATAGGTATAGGAGCAATTTTGGTTTTAGATAGCGATAGGCAGCTACAAGCAGACCCAGACCGATAACTGGGAAGATAACTAAATAGTGAATCGATAAATCATGCGTATGCCCGTTGATCAAATTATGTAGAAACAACTGAAACGTACCCGGTAAATCTTTATGTCCGAGGTCCAATTCATCACGATGCGAGGTAAACCCGCCCTCTAAAAACATCGAATAAATCAGCAAATATTCTTTAGCAAGATAAACGGCTGTCATTCCGGCAATCGCTGCAAAAAAAGGCCAATTAACGTGCTTGGTACGGATCCAATCTACTAACCACAATATTCCCATTAACCCAAGAAAAAAGACAAACGTCAGAATAAAGCTTGAGAAAAAGGGAATGAGCAATAGGATAATCCAATTATAGACTGGTGTCGATTTCCCTGATGTGCGGATCGTTAAGAAAATATGTAATGCCAATGGTAATCCGGCGATCGATAATAAACCGGACGGCCAATATGGTAAAAGCGCAAATCCCAATGATACGCCAACAATGATGAATGATGTTGACTGGTTACGTAAAAAATGCTTTTTAAGTAGTAAATACATACCGAAAAAAGCGACAAGCCGCATGATGGTTTGACTGATCGTATAAGCTGTCATTGGTTTGAACAGCACATACATCCAAACCACAGCATCGAAACCGGACGGAAGTGTACTTCTTGGCAATCCATTAATGATATTCGGCAGTGCAACATCATGTAATGTAAAGATATGTCCGCTCTCAGCTAATATTTTATACCAGACGATGTTGGAGTCCATATTATCATGGACGCGGATATGAGCATCTTCACCCAGCCAATAATAGGGAAATAGATAAGCGATAATCACTAGAAGTGCGATCAGAATATATTTATGATTGGTAATACGTGTAAATAGATTGGACCACATGATCGACAGCCTCTTCTCCAATTCCATAATATAACGGCAAGCGCAATAAGCGTTCACTTTCCGTGGTTGTATAGTGGTCTGTGCCAACGAACTTTCCGAACTTTTTCCCAGCGTATGAACTGTGCAATGGTACGTAGTGGGTTACGGCCATGATATCTTTGTTCTTTAAAAATTCCATTAGCCCGTCACGTTCCGCTTCATCTTTTGCCTTGATAAAAAACATGTGGGCATTATGTTGACAATCTTCCGGGATGGATGGTAGTTCGATCTGCTCCATGCCTTCTAAAGCCTGTTTATATTGCTGCCAGGTGGCAAGCCGATCCTGAGTTATTGTTTCCGCATGTTCTAACTGCACGGACAGATAAGCCGCGTTTAAGTCGCTTAATAAAAAGGATGAGCCAACATCACGCCAGGTATACTTATCAACCAGCCCCTTTTTAAATTGTTTTCGGTTCGTGCCTTTTTCCTGAATGATTTCTGCAGGTTCTATCGCTGTTGGGTCGTTAATAATAAGTGCACCACCTTCTCCACATATATAATTTTTGGTGTCGTGGAAGCTAAACGTACCAAAGTGGCCAATGGTACCCAATGGCTTTCCTTTATATGTACAGCAGAGTGCTTGTGCTGCATCCTCGATTACCCATAAGTTGTAACGATGGGCAATCTCCATAATGGCATCCATATCACAGGCCACACCTGCATAATGAACCACAACAATTGCCTTTGTCCGTTCGGTGATTGCAGCTTCTATTTGGACTGGATCAATATTCATCGTTTCAGGTTGAATATCAACAAATCGAATGGACGCTCCTCTAATGGCAAACGCGTTTGCGGTGGAGACAAAGGTATAGGATGGCATAATTACTTCATCCCCGGTCGTAATTTCAGTTAGTAATGCAGTCATTTCCAGGGCTGCTGTACAGGACGGAGTTAATAACGCCCGCTCACACCCCAAGTGATCTTCCAACCAATCCGTACATTTTTTTCCAAATGGGCCATTACCAGACAATTTATTATTTTTAATTGCTTCGTGCATCGCCTTTTCTTCTTCGCCCACATTACAGGGTACATTAAATGGAATCATCTTTGTTCACCTCGTTTTGTGCCAATAGTTTCCTGCCATTATTCGTTCTCAACAAAATGTTTTAAACCATCTACAACTACAGCGATTGACTCGTAACGATGATGCCTGAAACAATTAGGGCGAGACCAATTACTTTTTGCAGCGTAACAGGTTCCTGAAATAAGAAAACAGATAGTAAGAACACTAAAACAAATGAAAGACTCATAAATGGATAGGCATAACTAATATTAAACTTGGTCATGGCTGCCATCCAAAATAAAGAAGCTACAAAAGCGGAAAGAAATCCGGATAAAATAACCGGATCCAATAATAGCTTTAGCAGGAAAACAAGTTTATCGAGCCACCCATCAGGCAGACTGCCAGCACGGTCAATTTTCCATTTTAAAATTAATTGACCGTAAACCGTAAAGAAAATCGTGCCAAAAATATATGCGTATCCCATTATTTTTCCTCCGGGGCAGGACCTGTTAATTTATGATAGACATCTGTCGTACGCTTTAATTTAAATCCGAGACTAATAAATAGATTTAAAGATGCCAGATTTGCCGCAGAAATCGAAGTCTTTAATTGCTCATATCCAAGTTCAAATTGCGCTTGACAGCATTTACTGGTAAAAGCTTTTGTCAGTCCCTTGCCGCGAAATGTTTCTTTTATTCCGAGCAGAAGTACTTTATCGTCTTCATAACCGTAAAATCCTGCAAGTTCCCCATGATTGTAAAGAGCAATAATCAGATCCTTTTCCTGCAAATCACGTACCCAATTCATATAACGAAGATCAGCCATGAAGGACGGGATATGAAAGTCCCGATGGAAACGGCTAATTTCAAATACTTCCTCGGCGATCGCATAGACATCTTCTGTTACATAATTCTTGGAAATTGAAGTCCCTTCCTGCTCAATCAGCTGTAAGTCTTTCTTTTGACAAACGGGTTCGATCATGGTGTCCATGTAATAAAAACCATGTTTGAAAAGCAGTTCCGTGTTTGCCATTGGATCTACCTTAATCGTGTAGTGACCATCATATTGATCGGTTTCGTTAAGCGCTTCTTCTGTTAGTGAGGTGACTTCGTATGTATCAATATGAAAATTTCGTTTATCCCAAGGAGTTGGACGTAAATAGGTTGCTGTCTTCATATATATCAGCTCTCTTTCTTTGCATCCTCAGATTCGTTTGTTGTTTCCCGAATCAGATAAAGTGGTCTGGCTTTTGTTTCATTAAATACTTTGCCAAGATATAAACCAAGTACCCCGGTGTTAAATAAAATCAATCCACCAATAAAATACAGGGAAACCATCACACTAGTCCATCCTTGTACAGTTGCATCAAGGAAAAAATAGCGGATAAATAGATAAACGCCAAACAGAAAGGAAACAAAGGAAATCAAAAATCCCAATTGTATTGATAGCCGTAATGGCATGTTGGATTGGGATATGATCGCGTTGGTTCCCAATTTAACCAGCCTTTTTATATTATAGGAGGTTTTTCCTTCTTTTCTGGCATTATGCTTTACACGTACTGTTCCTGTTTTATACCCCATCCACTGAACAAATAAAGGAAAAAAGCGGGTTTGTTCACGCATGGTTCGAAAGCCTTCAATTACTTTTCTCTCACTAATACTGAAATTGGCAATGGTATAATCGGAATTCCACCCCGTAAAGAAATCATAGATACGGTAAAACAACTGTGATGATTTCCGCTTAAGCCATTTATCCTGACGTTTTGTTCTGTTGCCAAAAACAACTTCATATCCTTCTAATGCTTTTTGATATAATGTCGTAATCTCTTCCGGGCGATCTTGCAAGTCACAATCCATCACCACTACCCAGTCGCCGTTGGTATAATCAAGACCGGCAGTAATGGCATGATGTTGACCAAAGTTACGGGCCAGGTCGATTCCTTTGATCCGATTATCCTTTTGGCTGAGCTGCTTGATCGTCTCCCACGCCTGGTCAGGGCTTGCATCATTGACTAAAAAAATTTCGAGTTGGGCTGGAATGGCTTCAATTGTGTTGATGATACGGGTACATAATTCTACCAGACATGTTCTGCATCCGTAGACAGGGATGACGACCGAAATCAGAGGGTAACTTTTTCCCATTTATTCACATACCATTCTACCGTTTGTTTGATACCGTCATGAAATGTGATTTCCGGTTTCCAGCCCAGTGCATCCCTGATTTTTGTATCATCAACTGCGTATCGCCGGTCATGTCCCAACCGATCTGTGGTAAATTCAATAAGATCAGAAAAATGCTCAATTGAATTTTTAGCTTTTCGTTCCGGCTTTAGCTGATCAAGTATACTGCAGATCTCCTGAGCAATCCTGATATTGGTCCATTCGTTACCGCCACCAATGTTATACGTTTCCAGACGGTTTCCATGATGGTAAATCAAGTCAATTGCCCGGCAGTGATCGGTTACATGAAGCCAATCGCGGATATTTTGTCCGTCACCGTAAATCGGAATTGGCTCTAGTGCAAGTGCTTTCGCAATAATCGTTGGAATCAGTTTTTCGTCATGTTGTTTTGGCCCGTAATTATTGGAGCAGCTTGATATCACGACATTCATGCCATACGTGTAGCCGAAACTTTTCACTAGTAAATTGGCGCTTGCTTTTGATGCACTATACGGGTTGCGTGGATCATACGGTGTGTTTTCATTAAATTTACCTGTTTTTCCGAGTGATCCGTAGATTTCATCGGTAGAAATATGATGAAATCGGCGTTCCTGAAGTACCCCTTGTTGTTCCCATGCGTTTCTTGCAGCCTGTAATAACACTAATGTGCCAGTAATATTTGTTTCGGCAAATTGTTTGGCATCTTGAATCGACCGGTCAACATGTGATTCAGCGGCAAAATGGATAACGCCATCAATATTAAACTCCGAAAAAATGGAAGTGATCAATTTTTCATCGGTTATATTACCCTTGACAAAATGATAATTCGGGTGGTACTGTACTTCAATTAGATTATCCGTTGTACCGGCATATGTCAGCTTATCAATATTGATAAGCTGACAATCAGGATATTGTTGCAGAAAATAAGTAATGAAATTGGATCCGATAAATCCTGCTCCTCCGGTAACAAGAAGGGTAGGCTTTCGTTTATTCATTTTCAACCAGTCCTAACATTGGGTTGCGATCGATGGCTTCCCAGTACTGCTCCGTATGCTTGCGATTGGCAATGTCCAGCAAATACTTTCCATAATCATTTTTTTCCATCGACTTCCCTTTTTTGTATAATGCTGCTTTTGATATATATCCCATATAATAGGAAATTTCCTCCAAACATGCCAGTTTAAAGCCTTGGCGCTGTTGAATGTTTTTTACAAAGGCACTGGCGTCAAACAAGGATTCGTGGGTTCCGGCATCCATCCAGGCGAAACCTCTTCCCAACAACTGAACATCTAATTGTCCGCGCTTTAAGTACTCTTTATTCAAATCGGTAATTTCCAGTTCTCCGCGTTTGGAGAAGCTTAATTTGCGGGCGTAATCCACTGCACGTGCATCGTAAATGTATAGTCCGGTTACTGCAAAGTCCGATTTTGGTTCAGCGGGTTTTTCTTCCAGTGAAATGACTTTTTGTCTGTGATCGAATTCCACTACGCCAAATCGTTCCGGATCCTTTACCCGATAACCAAAGATGGTTGCATGCCGGTGATTGCTGATGGCCTCACGAAGCATCGTTGTAAATCCTTGCCCATAAAAAATATTATCACCAAGGATAAGGGTGACGTTATCTTTTCCGATAAAATCTTCGGCAATCATAAATGCTTCCGGAATACCATTCGGTTCGGTTTGCTCTTGATAGGTGAGTGAAATTCCGAAACTTGAGCCATCACCAAGCAATTCTTCAAATCTGGGACGGTCATGAGGTGTGCTGATGATCATGATTTCTTTAATTCCACCTAACATCAATACAGATAACGGATAATAAATCATCGGTTTGTCAAAAACAGCCAAAAGATGCTTGTTGATGCTATTTGTACTTGGTGATAAACGGGTTCCGCTGCCACCAGCCAATATAATACCTTTCATGAATACCATCCCTTCCACTTTTTAACTTTTTCACTAATATGATTATAAACGATCTCTTAACAAGGTATAACCGTTTTGCATGAAAATTAATCTTACAATTTTATTTCAGATTTATCGCAAAAGTGTGGGACAAGAGATGTTTTTTCTTGAGGCGTGTTTTTCGACATTATTTGCAGTCTTTGCATCTCTTCCAATACTATTTGTCCCAGTCGTGGAATAAGGATATAGAAAACACACCATAGGGGATGGATGGCATGAAAGGTAAGGTAATCGGGATAATGATTTTGTTATTTACTGCAATTGCTCTGGCCACAGGAGGTTATTTTTATTTTCGCCAATCACCAGAAGATATGGCACAAAAAGCAGTAGATACATTTTATACATATGAACAGGACGGTGCATTTTCTGAATCATGGGCCATGTTCCACCCACAGATGAAAGAAAAAATCGATAAGGTTCAATATCTGCAAATTCGGCCGCATGTGTTCCTAAATGACTTTGGTGTTGATACATTCACCTATACGCTTGGTGAACCGGAAAAGACGGAAGGATGGACAATGGAAGAGGGTGCGGAACCAATTGATGTGGCATATAAAGTAACTGTAACACAGACATTCAAAGGGAAATTCGGCAACTTTAATATTGTTCAGGATGTATACACGACTCTTGTGAAAGGGGAATGGACGATTCTATGGGATTATGGGGACAGATGAATGATGTACGGATGTACGATTGTAGTTGTTGATTATCCAGGGACAATTCGTCTAAACTTATTTTAAAGATATTTTTCAAGGGGGGGAATAAATTCATGGTACATATTGACGATATTCGGCAGGCAAAGAAACGAATTTCCGATATTATTCATACAACACCAATCCTTACATCAAAACAACTCTCATCTATGTGTGGAAATGAAATATTTTTAAAAGGTGAGCATCTGCAAACAACGGGTGCCTTTAAAATTAGGGGAGCGACAAATAAGGTAAAACAGGTTGCAAAGGAAGGAGCGCGATTTGTCACGGCTGCGTCATCAGGGAACCACGGACAAGCGGTTGCCTATATTGCCAATGTGCTGGGTGTGGATGCAACAATTGTTGTTCCGGAAGATGTAACCGAAAGTAAACTGCATGCCATCCAGTCTTATAATGGAAAAATTGAAAAATGCGGATTAACGTCAGCGGAGCGCCTGCCACGGGCCAAAGAGCTTGCGCATGAGGAAAATGGTGTGTTCATTCCGCCATATGATGACCCTTATATTATTGCCGGGCAGGGAACAGCAGGTCTGGAAATTTTGCAACAATTGGATGACGTCGATATGGTTGTCGTACCGGTCGGGGGTGGTGGGTTAATTTCCGGAATTTTAACCGCCATCAAAGAAACAAAGCCACATGTGAAAGTGATTGGCGTGGAGCCGGAAATTGCGAATGATACCTATTTATCATTGAAAAAGGGGAAAATTACCGATATTTCCGAAACGAGAACAATTGCTGATGGACTTCGGACCAGTCAGCCGGGCGATTTGACCTTCCCAATTGTGCAAAAGTACCTCGATGATTTAGTCCTTGTCAGTGAACACGAAATTAGTCAAGCATTATTCTTTGTGCTTGAACGCATGAAACAGCTTATTGAGCCATCCAGCGCTGTATCCGTAGCTGCAGCGATGTTTGACAAGCTGGGTGTAAAAGACAAAAATGTTGTATGTGTGCTTTCGGGTGGAAATGTGGATGTGCGTAATTTAAGTGGAATTTTTCCAAGAGATTAAACTGGGCAATTTACTACAATGAGTGGTTTTTAATGATATAATTGATGAGATGGAAGAACAATAAACTGATAAATAAATGAGTTAGATTCAGAAAGGAAATGAATATGGTAAAACAACAAATTGGTGTGATCGGATTAGCAGTTATGGGAAAAAATCTGGCATTAAACATTGAAAGCAGAGGGTACTCTGTCGCAGTATTTAACCGTTCCCCTGAAAAAACAGAAGCGTTTTTGGCAGACGAAGCGCAAGGGAAAAATATTACTGGCGTACAATCAATTGAAGAATTTGTAAACACGCTGGAAAAACCACGAAAAATTTTGCTGATGGTAAAAGCAGGTCCGGCAACCGATGCAACGATTGCCTCTTTGCAGCCTTACTTGGAAAAAGGCGATATTTTGATTGATGGTGGGAACACACTATTTGAAGATACCATCCGCCGGAATAAACAGTTGCAAGAAACTGGTATCCACTTCATTGGTACAGGCGTTTCCGGTGGTGAAGAAGGCGCATTGAACGGCCCTTCCATGATGCCTGGTGGACAAAAAGAAGCCTATGATCTTGTCGCACCAATTTTTGAAGCTATCGCCGCCAATGTTGATGGTGATCCATGTGTGACATATATTGGTCCAAATGGTGCCGGTCATTTTGTGAAAATGGTACATAACGGTATCGAATATGGAGATATGCAACTAATTTCGGAAGCTTACTACATTTTGAAACATGTGCTTGGTATGAACAACGATGAACTTCATGATGTTTTTGCCGAATGGAATAAGGGTGAATTGGACAGTTATTTGATTGAAATTACATCGGATATTTTTACCAAGGTAGATGAGGAAACAGGGAATCGTCTAATTGATGTTATTTTGGACAAGGCAGGACAAAAAGGAACTGGTAAATGGACAAGCAAAAATGCCTTAGATTTGGGAGTGCCGTTACCATTAATTACCGAATCGGTGTTTGCCCGGTTTATTTCGGCGATGAAAGATGAGCGTGTGCAAGCAAGCAAAGTGTTAAGTGGACCGAACACCGGTGGATATGATGGCAAGCGCGAAGAACTCATTGAAGCTGTACGCAAAGCATTATATATGAGTAAAATCTGTTCCTATGCCCAAGGATTTGCGCAAATGCGTGCAGCTTCAGAGGAACATGATTGGCATTTGCAATATGGCGATATCGCGATGATTTGGCGTGGTGGCTGCATTATACGTGCGCGTTTCTTGCAAAAAATCAAGGACGCTTACGATCGTGAACCAGCGCTTGCCAATTTATTGCTCGATCCTTACTTTAAAGAAATTGTGGAAAACTATCAATCGGCATTAAGGGAAGTGGTTTCCATTGCTGTGAAACATGGAATTGCTGTACCTGCCTTCTCAAGTGCGATTGCTTATTATGACAGTTACCGTTCCGCAGATTTGCCTGCCAATCTGCTACAGGCGCAGCGTGATTACTTTGGCGCTCATACGTATGAACGAAAAGATAAAGATGGTGTATTTCACGCCAATTGGTTTTAATAACGATAAAGTGAAACTCTTCATTTGATGGAAGGGTTTCTATTTTTTAAAGGCCAGGAAGTATAAGAATCCAGGTTACGGATTAGACCGCAAGCAAGCCAGCTTTTAACAGGGATAACCAGTGACAAAAAAGTAAAATATACAGATGAACAGAGTACTTCTGTTCCTAAACCCCACAAGGAGTGATCGGTGTGGCAGACAACAATCGTAATCAATTGTTAGTGCCTGGTGCAAGAGATGCAATGGAAAACATGAAGGATGAAATTGCAAATGAATTTGGTGTCAAGCCTGGAGCGGACACAACTGCACGTGAAAACGGATCGGTGGGTGGCGAGATGGTCAAACGAATGATCCAAATCGCTGAACAAAATATGCAAAATGGCAAACAGTAGTATGCCTAAGCCATCGTTTATGGCAAAAGGGGACACCCGAGGTTTCGGGGTCCTCTTTGTTTGTGGTAAACTGGATTTGTCAGAAATTTTATTTACCAAGGAGGAGAAACTATGTCACAATCGTTTCAGGTCATAAAAGGGGCGGAAGAATTTTATTTTCCCGGAAATGATACCGGTGTATTAGTCATCCACGGATTTACAGGTTCAACACAAAGTATGTATTATCTTGGAGACGAGCTGGCGAATGCTGGTTTTACAGTGTTCGGGCCACGTTTAACCGGGCATGGAACTGCGCCGGAGGATATGGAAACAGCGACATATCAGGATTGGATCCAAACAGTTGAAGATGGATTGGAAAAATTGAAAGTCACCTGTTCCTCCGTTTTTGTGGCGGGGTTATCGATGGGGGGGACGTTAACATTATATTTGGCAGAAAATCATCCAGAAATTAAAGGGATTATCCCCATAAATGCGGCTGTAGAGATGCAGGAAATGAAGCAAAATTATAAAGCGTTATCTTCTGCCAATACAAGGTTTGTAGAAGGTATTGGTTCTGATATTAAACAACCTGGTGTGAAAGAATTGGCATATGCACAAACCCCGGTAAAATCAATGGGAGAACTTATTTCTCTGGCTGAACTTGTCAGGAACGATTTGCCAAAAATTACTGCACCAATACTTATTTTTTCATCTGCCGAAGACCATGTGGTTCCCCCGGAAAATTCCCGGGA
The DNA here is from genome assembly GCF_040812445.1 of Lentibacillus sp. L22. Taxonomy (NCBI): domain Bacteria; kingdom Bacillati; phylum Bacillota; class Bacilli; order Caryophanales; family Bacillaceae; genus Lentibacillus; species Lentibacillus sp. L22. Next base: position 23,280 of record NZ_JBFNXI010000048.1, read on the forward strand.
AATATATGAGTCAGTTTCATCGGAAAACCGTACGATCACGATTTTGGAAAATAGTTATCATGTTGCCACTTTGGATCATGATAAAGAATTAATTGCTGAAAAAAGTATTAAATTTATTCAATCACTGCAGTAATTCATCTAATAACCAAAACAAACAAAGGAGTCCTAGCTTTGAACATAATCGATACACATTGTGATGTTTTATTAAAACTGCAAATGGCTAAAAGAGGAAAGCCGTTTGGCCAGGAACCAATCCATTTTCAGGACTCTGATCGGCTGGACAGTAATTTAACCCGTTTAAAGCAAGGTGGTGTACGGGTTCAGTTTTTTGCTATATTTATTGACCCGGATGTACCGTCCGATGAAAAATGGCAACACGCGCTCGAGCAAGTTGATTTGTTTTATACAGAAATATTAGAAAAACATCACGAAATCAAACATATTAGAAGTTGGACAGATCTGGATCAATTGCAAAAATGTGAAATGGGTGCCGTGTTGACATTGGAAGGTGCTGATGCATTTGGTAATGATCTGATCAAATTACGCCATTTATATCGATTGGGTGTTCTATCGCTCGGTCTGACCTGGAATAATGCCAACCTTTGCGCTGATGGGGCAGGAGAACCACGCGGCGGAGGCTTGACATTATTGGGAAAAGAAGTCGTCAAGCTGAATAATCAGCATCATGTCTTCACTGATGTATCACACGCGACGGTAAACGGCTTTTGGGATATTTTGGAGTATACTGATTATCCGCTCGCCAGCCATTCGAATGCACGAGCGATTTGTGATCACCCGCGAAACCTGTATGATGACCAAATCAAACGGATGTTTGCTAAAAATGGACTGATCCAGGTTGTTTTTCATCCGCTCTTTTTAACCGGGGATGAAAATCATGCAACGATTACCGATTTATTGCGACATATAGAGCATTTATGCAGCCTTGGCGGGGTCAAGCAAATCGGTTTTGGTTCTGATTTTGATGGTATCAGTCACTATGTTCGTGATCTGGAAAATGCCGCAAAATATCCTAATCTAATCAATGAACTGCAAAAGCATTATTCGGAAGACGAAGTGAAAGGATTCTGTTACCAAAACTTTTTAGACCATCGGCCAATCTAGTAAAAGTGTAGTCTACTTTCCTCTTGTTAATAGGTCATCCCCGCTTTCTGCGCATTTTTTACTACTCTGCATCATAGAATGGTAGCACGTACAATTTGTACAACTATTTTTAAGGGAGTGGATTAGTATTGGCAGGAAATCGTGGCGTTGTCTATGTAAAACCTGGGGAAGTTGAGGTTCGGGATCTCGACTATCCGGATTTGGTACTACACGATGGCCCAGGTGTTAACCCGTTAAACGTAGGCAGAAAATGTAATCATGGTGTTATTTTAAAAGTTATTACGACTAATATTTGCGGCAGTGACCAGCATATGGTTCGCGGCAGAACAACTGCTCCGAGTGGATTAGTATTGGGTCACGAAATTACTGGAGAGGTAATCGAAGTTGGTAGTGATGTAGAATTTATTAAAAAAGGTGACATGGTGTCGGTCCCGTTTAATATTGCCTGCGGTCGCTGTCCGAGCTGTCGCCGACAAGATACACATATTTGCGAAAATGTGAATCCGGATCGCCCGGGGTCTGCATATGGTTACGTGGATATGGGCGGCTGGGTTGGCGGGCAGTCCGAATATGTAATGGTGCCATATGCTGACTTCCAGTTATTAAAATTCCCTGACAAAGATCAAGCGATGGACAAAATTCTGGATTTAACCATGTTATCGGATATCTTTCCTACAGGGTATCACGGTGCGGTGAGTGCCGGGGTAAAAACTGGGTCTACTGTATATGTTGCTGGTGCTGGTCCGGTCGGATTGGCAGCCGCACATTCCGCCCAGTTGCTTGGTGCGTCCGTTGTTATTGTTGGTGACATGATTGAAGAGCGCTTGCAACAGGCAAGAAGCTTTGGATGTGAAACGATCAATTTAAGAGAACATGCGAACGTTGGCGAACAAATCGATCAAATTCTGGGTGTTCCTGAAGTAGATTGTGCAATTGATGCGGTTGGGTTTGAAGCAAGTGGGCATGGCGAAGGAGCGGGAGAAGCACCGGCAACCGTGCTTAATACGGTGATGGATATCACCCGAGCCGGTGGGAGACTGGGGATCCCAGGGCTTTATGTTACAGGCGATCCCGGTGCAAAGGATGCTGATGCTAAAGAAGGCACCTTGAAAATCAGGTTCGGATTAGGCTTTGCCAAAGCACATACATTTGTGACCGGTCAAACACCGGTAATGAAATATCATCGTGATCTAATGAAGGCTATTTTGAGTGGAAAAGCACAAATCGCAAAGGCAGTCAACGCAACCTTGATTTCCCTTAACGAAGCTCCGGCCGGGTATAAGCGGTTTGATGGTGGTGTCTCGAAAAAATTTGTCATAGACCCACATGGTTTGGTGCGAAATTAACTTGGATTAATAATAATGAAAAAGGGGAAAGAGGCTGGGACAAAACTCCAGTAAATAAAAATTAAGGCGTAGGAGCTTACACTAAAAAAG
>NZ_JBFNXI010000049.1:0-23466 GCF_040812445.1 Lentibacillus sp. L22
TCAGAAAACAAATCCCAATTCCGAGGATACTCTATTAATTTACACAAACTTATTGACAGTACCATTAACCTTTATACAAAGAACCTAGATAATGCCAGTTGTTCTCCAAGTTTTTCTCTAAGTTCAATTACTAGTATACTAACAATAGTATATTTTGGAAATAAAATCTCAGCATTTTTCAACATAAATTTACATAAACTATTTCTATTCTCTCTTTTCCATAGTATACTAGAATCAAGTTTTCAATTAATTGAAACCATCTTGTTAAGCCGTTGTAATAAGAATATGTTATGTTAGATAAAATTGTGTTCTTCACGGAGGTATGAACAATGAAAAAAGTAATCACATACGGAACATTTGACTTGCTCCACACCGGTCATATCAATATATTGCGCCGTGCCAAGGAATATGGCGACTACTTGATTGTCGCAATTTCCTCGGATGAATTTAATGCAATCAAAGGTAAAAAGGCATATTATTCATTTGAACAACGCAAAGCAATCCTTGAGGCAATCCGCTATGTTGATGAAGTAATCCCGGAAAATAATTGGGAACAGAAAGTAGAAGATGTTCAAAAACACAACATTGATACGTTTGTCATGGGAGATGATTGGGAAGGGAAATTCGACTTTTTAAAGGAATATTGCGAAGTCGTTTATTTACCCAGAACAGTTGGAATATCAACGACCAAGATCAAAAAAGATTTAAAGTTATCCACCAATGGCTAGAGAACTGGCAATTTCAGTATATTTGTTTGTTTTCCGCTTGCTCTTTCGCCTGTTTCAATGGTTTCCCCAAAGGAAAAAGACCGTATTCATTGCTTCTTTTGGGGATAATATTCTGTATACGTTGCAAGAGCTACGAAAACAAACGGATGACCCCGTTGTTATTCTAAAAACCTCCCAATGCAAAGTAGATTTTGAAGATACTACTGCCACCATACTACATTTTCAACCTATTAATCTGTTGCAATGGATTCAATCCATCTATCATATCGCGACTGCCGATAAAATATTTGTTGATAATTACTTTGGCTTTTTGGCGGTGACTGATTTTAAAGCGAATGTCTTATGTATACAATTATGGCATGCGACTGGAGCAATTAAACAATTTGGACTAAAGGATCCATCGATTGTCCACCGTACACAACGTGCTTATGAACGATTTCAAAAAGTTTATCAGCGCTTTACCCATGTTGTTGTCGGATCTGAGAAAATGGCCGCCATCTTCCGGGAAAGCTTTGGACTCAGCAACGAAAGAATATTACGAAGCGGCATTCCACGGAGTGATTTATTTTATGATACTAAGACACAACAACGCATTCAACAAACACTGCGTCATACGTATCCGGTCATTGGGCAAAAAAAAGTTATCCTGTATGCCCCAACCTATCGTGATCATGAATTGAATCAAGTGAATATTGCCCTTGATATTGAAAAAATGTATCATCACCTTCATCAGGACTATGTGCTGTTCCTGCGCCTGCATCCGGCGGTTAAACAGGAATTCCACAATCAATATGACTCGTTTGTTTATGACGTATCCGATATCACGGATGTCAATCATCTATTATTAGTAACCGATATCCTAATCACGGATTATTCGTCAATCCCGTTTGAATTTGCTTTACTGGAGCGACCTATGATTTTCTTCGCATATGATTTAGCTGACTACGAACAACAAAGGGGATTCTCGGAAGTGTACGAAACTCTTGTCCCCGGACCAGTTGTGAACAATACGGATGATATTGTCGACGTTATTGAACATGGCATCTTTGATATCCAGCTCGTTAAGGAATTCGCCAACCAGTGGAATCAATATAATAAAGGAAATGCCAGCCGAACGTTAATAAACGCATTATATAAAGAAGAAGAACAGTATCAAGCAGTGGATCAAAATTAAAGACTATAAGATGAAACTTCATTCAGTGGAGGAAAAGGAAATCCCCGCTGAATGAAGTTTCACTTTATGTACCTCTTTAGTTCTTGGTAAAAGGTTTCCCTTGTACCAGCCATGATAACTACAACTAATTCTCCATCTTGGTTTTCCTCCAAGCGATAAGCCAATTCATAATTAATCCCTTTATATTTAATATCACAACAATAAATACCGGCTAAATCCCCCGTTTTCAATTCACCAATATAAGGATCTAACCGGATTTCTTGAATTTTTTCTAAAAACCGTTTTTTTAATGGCTTTTCCTTCAGTTTTTTAAAGTATCTCTCCGCCGGATTCAAGTAGGTAACGGGCAACAACAATAATCACTCCCATATATCCCCGAAGAGTTTTTTTGTTTGTTCATCGCCATTCCCATCTATTTTTTGAGCAGCTAATTTCGATTCAGCAATCATTTTTTCTACAGCTGGTCGAATTTGGGATTTTCGTTTTTGAAATTCCTTTATTAGGTCCTGACCTTCAAATCCCCGTCCTACAAGGTCTTTAAGAATTTCCTCTGAGAAGTCATCTGCTTTAGGTACTGCTCGTAATACAATTTCATTTCCTCTTAATTCACAAATTACTTCTTGATCAATTCCCAATTTCTCGTAAAAGCTTTTAGGTATTGTAATCTGCCTTTTTTCGGAAACACTAATCCGCTTCGTTTCCACCCGTTTTTTATCAGTCATAGAAGAACGCTCCATTCTTGGACCATTGAAAATTTCATCACCCTTCATTACCATAGTATGACCTCCTTTTATAAAGGATACCCATTTCTTTGTTCAAATTAATTTTTTCTTTGTTTCCTTGCTTTAAGTATAACAATGATTTAAATGAAATGAAACAGTATCATTTTGTCGGGTGTTTGGTTACAAAAATCGTATGTTTTACAGTATAGCTTCATTTGTAAGGGGCAGTTAATTTTTTTATCATTATTTCCCTCGCATTTGTATAATACTAAGGAAAACAATATATCGGAGGTCATTGCATGAAAAAGGTTATCACATATGGAACATTCGACTTGCTTCATACCGGCCATATCAACCTGTTACGCCGGGCAAAGGAATATGGGGACTACTTGATCGTTGCGATTTCTTCAGATGCTTTTAACGAAATGAAGCATAAAACGGCATATTACAGTTTTGAACAGCGTAAAGTTATTCTTGAAGCGATTCGCTATGTAGACAAAGTCATTCCGGAAAACACATGGGAACAGAAGGTAGATGATATCCAAAAATATGATATCGATGTGTTTGTGATGGGTGACGACTGGAAAGGAAAATTTGACTATTTAAGTGAATACTGTGAGGTCGTTTATTTACCGCGAACAGTCGGCATCTCCACAACCAAAATTAAAAACGACTTTGGCAGAAATAATGTTTAGAGAATGGCTGATTACCATATATCTGTTTGTCTTTCATAGCGTTTTTCGGTTATGCCGCGTGTCCCCTCTGCAACAAAAGACAACCCTGGTAGCGACATTCGGTGATAATATCGCCTATACTATTCGAGCTCTGGAAAAGGAAACAAATGAACGATTTGTTATTGTGAAAATGCCAAAATGCGACATTCCCTTTTCTGAAATCACTACACATCAGGTATTAGATTTTAAAGCACCAGTACAATGGCTAAAATCGATTTATCATTTGGCAACATCGCGGGTCATCTTTGTCGATAATTACCTCGGGATCCTGGCAAAAATGAATTTGAAACCACAGGTGATGTGTATCCAATTATGGCATGCAGCTGGAGCGATTAAGCGGTTTGGACTGGAAGATCCGGCTTTCCAAACACGTTCCGATCATGCCAAACAACGAATCCAAACCGCTTATCAACGCATCACCCATATCGTGTGCGGTTCGGAAAAGATGACGCCCATATTCCAAAAAAGCTTTGGTAACCCTGAACTTGCCGTGTTACGAACCGGGATCCCCCGAACTGATTTTTTCTTTCATCCGATTGAAATGAAAAGCGTCCAACTGGTACTGCAACGGAAATACCCGGTGACAAGTGAGAAGAAAATTGTCCTGTATGCACCGACATTTCGTGATTACGACATTGTCCATTCCCATATTCCGATTGATGTGAACAAGTTTTGTGAAGCCTTCTGTGATGATTATGTGTTATTTCTTAGGCTGCATCCGGCGATTAAGCACGATTTTCATAATAAGTACCCCGGCATTGTGTACGATGTTTCCGATGTGAAGGATGTCAGCAAACTGCTTGTCCTAACAGACATATTGATCACGGATTATTCCTCCATCCCGTTTGAGTTTGCCTTATTGGAACGGCCAATAATTTTCTTTGCTTACGATTTAGCGGAGTATCAGCAGACAAGAGGATTCTGGCAGGATTATGAAACACTTGTCCCGGGACCGATCGTTACCAATTCCGCTGACTTAATTCGGGTAATGCATCAAGCAGACTATGATATGGAACGAATTCGTCAGTTTGCAGAGGAGTGGAATCAATATTCAGACGGAAATTCCAGTGAAAACCTGATAAAAGCGGTATATTTTAAGGGATCTATCCCCGGCTAAAGTGGTAAAGTAACAGGGGGACATACGCCCGAATTGTCCCCTTTCATTCCTTGCCCAGTTTACTTGGTTATGATAACTTTAAAAGCAGCATAGTAAGCGTTCGGGGGGATGGGACCATGAATATATCCAAATCGTTGTTCCGAATTCTAAACAAACAGGATTAAACTAACGGAAGGCCGTTTTCTTTTCGTTAGCTTTTCGTATTGATAACAATTTGATGTTCGGCAAAGATCCCGTTTTTGTGTTTCCTCCAAACTGACCTATGCAGGCCCAACCCGCCATAGTTGATTTACCCTTTCAATACCAGTACTATTAAAATATGTTTGCTTCAACAAAAGATTGAATTCAAAAGGAGAAAAAAACAGATTTTTAACAGAAGTTCCCCCTTTTGAATAACGTTAAAGCAGAATTCTAAACAAAGTGAGGCGTTAGCGTGAATATACAAGAAAAACCAAAGGCAATCATTGTCATTTTCGGGGCAACAGGTGATTTGGCCAAACGAAAATTGTTTCCATCGATCTATCGCCTCGTTCAACATGGCAAAATCAGCGGTGACTTTGCCGTTATTGGGACTGCCCGCCGGCCATGGACCAATGATATTTTCCGTGAAAACGTGAAAAAATCAATTGAGAATACCTTGTCAACCAATAAGGATTTAGATACATTTACATCCCATTTCTATTACCATCCATTTGACGTGACGGAGCCATCTTCTTATGTGGAACTGGAGGCACTGTTGCAGACCCTGGAGGGTACCTATCAAACAGCGGGGAACCGCATTTTTTATCTGGCCATGGCGCCGGAGTTTTTCGGGGTTATCGCCAATCATTTAAAAACAAACCATTTAACCGAGAGTACCGGATGGACCCGGCTCGTTATTGAAAAACCATTTGGGCATGACCTGACATCCGCCAAGAAGTTAAACAATGAAATTCGTGCGGCATTTGACGAGGAACAAATTTATCGGATCGACCACTATTTAGGAAAAGAAATGGTGCAAAATATTGAAGTGATCCGCTTTGCCAATGGTATTTTCGAGCATCTGTGGAACAATCGATTTATTTCCAACATACAAATCACTTCAAGTGAATCACTTGGAGTAGAGGAACGAGCCAACTATTACGACCGCTCAGGCGCTGTTCGTGATATGCTGCAAAACCATATGTTACAAATGGTCTCCCTGCTGGCAATGGAGCCACCGATTAAATTAACCACTGAGGAAATCCGCTCAGAAAAGGTGAAGGTATTGCGCGCAATCCGACAAATGCATATAAGCGAGGTAAATAACTATTTTGTCCGCGGGCAATATGGTAATAATGGCGAGGACAATGAACATAGCAGTGGTTATCGCGAGGAGGCACCGGAGCTTTCCGATTCGAACACAGAAACATTTGTCGCGGGCAAAATCATGATCGATAATTACCGGTGGGCAGGCGTTCCCTTTTATATCCGTACCGGTAAACGCATGACCGAGAAGTCCACGAAGATTATTGTCGAGTTCAATGATATTCCAATGAATTTATATTATAAAAATAAACAGGAAAAACATCCGAATTTATTGGTGATCAACATTCAACCGGATGAAGGAATCACCCTTTATCTGAATGCTAAAAAGGCCGGATCCGGAAACCAGACCAAGCCAATTAAACTTGCCTATACCAATCATGAGATTAATGGAATCAATACACCTGAAGCCTATGAAAAACTCCTTTATGATTGCATGATTGGGGACACGACCAACTTTACTCACTGGCAGGAAGTAGCCTTATCCTGGACATTTGTCGATCCGATCCTGCAATCATGGTCAGAAACAAAACCAGATTTTCCAAATTATCCAGCTGGTTCCATGGGGCCTCACGCGGCGAATGAACTACTTGCCAAGGATGGATTCCATTGGTGGCCATTGAACGGGGAATAAGCATAAACCTATTAATGTGCTGTAACGACCTTAAGGTATGGGTAGTTGGAGATAAGCAGTCCGTAAAAAAATAAATCACTGAATGAAGTTTTAATCTATGCAGCCCCAGTATTTGGCATAATTACTGGGGCTTCTATGTATCTGGGATAACCTTCCCATAGCCGGGTAACTTTTAACGTTAACAGCATTATTTCAATGAGGGTAGATAGAAATGAAAAGGTGGTGGTCCATCATTTTCATTCATCTTCTACCTCAATCTTTTTACTTCCCAAGATCAAATAGTTCAATTTCTCTTTAGGGATTTGATTGAATTCCCGCCGTTTCATGAAGTAAAATACAAGGCCAAGGACAATCCAGATAATTAAGGCAATAAGTGATTCCATACCAAGAAATGCTGGTGAACCGGGTACTAATAATAGCGCAATAAACGTCAAACTTGCCAGCATTCCGACAATCGCAATCAATTTCTTTCCCGGGGCAACTACATTTTTTTTCGGGTTATGTTGACTACCCGCTGACCATTTAAAAATCATATTGGCGGTATAGCACGTATAGAAATACGCAATCGACACGCCAATCGATGACATGTCAACGACCCATAATAAAGCTTGCCGGCCAAACCACGGTGCAAGCATAGCAATGATCACAGTAAAAATGATACCTACATACGGCGTCTTATATTTTGGGTGCATTTTCGAGAATATGCCGGGTAATATTTTTGCCCGTGACATAGCAAATAGCAGACGGCTGGACGAAATGATAAATCCATTTAATCCAGTAAAAATACCCATACTCAATGCCACTGCAAGAATAACTAATCCCAGTATCCCGATCACATCGGTAACTGCGACTGCGGTTCCCCATAGATAATTTCCGGCTACAAGTTGTTCCCATGGTGCAGCCATCGCTGTCGCAAGTACCATTAAACTATATAAAATTCCGGAAACCAGAATTGCCATGATAATCAATCCGAATGCTTTTTTAGAGGAAAAGTTGAATTCCTCCGCGACCTGTGGTACATTATCAAATCCGATGTAAGCCCATGGTGCAATCGCAACAATCGAAATAATAGCTGCAAATGATGTGGTATGTGCCGGGAACAGTGGTTCAACATTGGCAAAAGTGGTTTTCGGGCTTCCCCCTACTAAAATAACAATCGCAAGCACCCCTGCCAACATAATACAGCAAAAGATAAATTGTACTTGTCCGGTCAGGCCTGTCCCACGAATATTTAAATAGCCAAAAACCAGCAGAACCAGAACGGCAATGATAATCTCCATGCCATATACCTTCCAGCCAGCAATCTGATATAGCGGCAAATTCTCAATAACCTTTGGGAAAACAAATTTGAACATTAAAGCAAATGCGGACGCGTTAAGGGCAACAATACAAATGTATCCAAGGGTTAGAAACCACCCACAGATAAACGCATGGGTTCGTCCCAAACTTACAAAAGCATAAGCAAATTCACCGCCTGAAACGGGGAAGCTTTTAATTAAAAATCCGTAACTGACAGCAATGAGCATCATCAATGCGGCGCCAATTAAAAAGCCAATAATCACACCAAGTGGTCCGCCATCCTCCATCCAGACAGTCGGCTGTACAAAAGCCCCCCAGCCAATCGATGAACCAAGAGCAATTGCCCAGACCCAGTGTGGTTTTAATGATTTCTTCAATTTCTGTCGTTCTTCCATGCTGAATAAGACTCCTCATGTTTGTTATATTTTCTATCGGTTCCGTTCACCAAATTATGGAGTGAATCACACAATCTTTTATGTCTGACAGCTGTATAAAGTTGCAGATGGACAGGTGATGGTTATAGATGAATGGAGTGACCTTTTGTGAAGATATCTCTTTTAAGTTACGTGTTTAAAAAGGGTAAAAAGGACAGAGAAGCCCGAGTCGCGTGGCTTTGGACACCAGGCTTCCATAGGATGTGGTGACTTCTGCGTTGCCCACAGGTCGATAGGCAATTTTAGCAGAAGCCCCCCCTATCGAACATCCTTATAAGAAGAAATACCAGGTCTACCAATATCGGAAAATGTGAGTGGCATCTAATAGCAAGCACTTTATGCACTATACACGACACCTATTAAAATGTTTTACATAGTGGGCAACGTTGTCTGGTAAAATAACCCAACCGCTTTGTCCCTTCCATGCACTTCAACCAACGTTAGGACCAATTCCTTCTTAATGTGCCACATTACCTAACAGGCAATACCTTTTATTGATATTCCGGCTTTCCACCTTTAACTCTAATCCAGGAAGACTTTTTCCCCACAATCGCAGACCGGATGAATTTTTTTCCAAACTGTAACCGGTTATAGAACAGATAGGCAATGATAAAGACCATGGGAGTTAACACAATTTTCCATAGTACCGTATGCTCAACTGACACAAGATCCAACCGCTGCATCATGATTCGGATGGATTCCATAATAAATACGTGCGAAACATAGATTCCTACTGCATTCGCCCCAATTTTAGCGAATAGCGTACCTTTGCCAACCTGGCTATGCTGGAGCACCAGTAGGAACAAAAATAAAACCAATGGGATGGTCGACAGAAAATAATTTTCGGCTTTACCATCGAACACTTGTAGAGTGATAAAACCTTCCAACACCTGCATAATGAATAACGATGCCAGACAAATAATCGCAATTCTGGTTGGGATTTTCTTGGCAAATGCAGTAACAGCCGGCTCATATTTTGCAGCAATTCCCCCGAGCATTACATAAAATAGCGCAAAAAAGAGGGTATCCCTTGTATTCAGTGATACATCGTAAATAAAAGAATAAGATTGACCGAACAGGCCAAACAGATTAAATCCGAGGCTAACGACTAATACTACACGCATGAGTCTGACTTGCATAAATACATATAATAGTACAATCGCCCAGATTAATGCTGGCAAAAACCACAAATGATATTCCGGCCATCTAGATCCCAGATAAATCGCATTCCACCAGTCAAAGTTGCCGATGTAATCGGTAAACATATTTTTCAAGGCGGTACCATTTTTTTCTGTTTCTATAAACCTTAAGACAAGTTCGAATAAGAAATAAAAAGCGAACCATGCCACATAGAGCTTTACCAATTTGACAATGTACTTTCTTACATATTGGGTCTGCCTTTTGAACACTGCTTCCGGATGACTCAACTGAATCTTATTCAGCTTTTGCACAAATAAATAACCTGATACCACAAAGAAAAATGGTACCGCAAATCGCGCAATTGTATTAATGATAAAATTAACCTCATCACCATTTACGGTGCCAAGCTCTACACCTTTCACTGTGTTAGAATGTATAGTCACAACAAAAAAAATCGCAAAACATTTCACATAATCAATCATATAATTCCGTTCCACTTGTTGCACACATCCTCTTCCTTCTTGACCCCTCATTAATAAAATAGATGTGTATCCAATTCCAAGTTCTATTCTTTACCCCGTTTATCAGTACAGACCTGGATTTTATTATACCGTTGTACAAATTAATATTCTCTATACTTTAAAACATTCGATGGATAGACTCATAAACTGGGGGGTTGCACGCGTTGGCGATTGTCAAACCAAAAAATGGGGATTTTCGATAAAAACGGCGGAATTGAGTATAAATGTCATGAAAACCTTTGGAGAGAATTGAGCATTGTTTATAAGTGGGAACCGGGTAATCGGTGGCTCAGTACTTCTAACAGCCAAGCGGGATGTCCCTGCCTTTGCCAAATCTAAAGGTCTAATTTCCCCGGAATTACCCAGTTTCCAAAAGGTGGTGGGGCAGGTTACTTATCCGGCTTATCTTTATTGATTGAATATTTTAGGGTGTGTATTGTTGGGGCACTTTCCGTTCATGACGAGGCTCCTGTTTTTACGCTCTTTTAAACATTTTCCGCAGCAAGTCGATGACAGGGCGTTTTCCGTTCATCACCAAGCCACCGAGTTCAGCAAGGAAATGGAAAAGCACGAGTACGAAAAGGATGATAATGACTGCTGTCGTCATGGTTGCGTTTGACAACAATATGGCGATGGCTCCAAATAACGCACTGAATCCATAAATGATCCAGACACTTTGCCGGTGACTGAATCCTTTTTCAATCAATTGATAATGAATATGCTTGTTATCCGGCAGCATGATGCTTTGCCCATTACGGAACCTGCGCACGATCGCAAACACAGTATCCAGAATAGGAACCGCCAGCAGGATGACCGGAATAATAAAACCGAACAAGGTGATATTTTTAAATAAGCCAAGGATGGAGACGACCGCAATCATATAGCCAAGAAAATTGGATCCCGTGTCTCCCATGTAAATTTTGGCCGGGTAGAAATTGTGGAACAAAAAACCAATATTGGCACCAATCAGCGTAATGCAAAAATAAGCTGCCAACAAGCGCACATCAATAATCGCCATGATAAACATCGATAAAAAGGCGATTGTAGTGACTCCTGCTGCCAGACCATCAAGTCCGTCAATCAAATTAATTGCATTGGTGATACCAACAATCCATACCAGTGTTACCAGGACGCTAAGAAAACCCAAGTCAACCAGTCCGAAAACGGGAATCGTAATTTGGTCAATAATCAGCCCTGCAGAAATCAGGAACGATGCCGCAATCACCTGTCCTGTCAACTTAAAGGTTGGACGAAGCTGGTATTTATCATCAAGCATACCGGTAATAATAATCACGATCGCCCCAAATAATATTTCCTTGAAGTAGGTACCAAATGGATGCAAATAAACCATGCCAAGAAACATACCAATAAATATTGCCAAGCCGCCAAGCCTCGGCATGATTTGTCGATGGATTTTCCGTTTGTTCGGCACATCCATAATCCCAAGCTTGATAGCCAACTTTTTGACCGGAAATGTAATGAGTAATGTACTAACAAGTGCAATCAGAAATGCGATAGACAGATCACCAAAATAAACCATAATGAACTCCTAGTAGATCAATTTTTTTGATTATACCGGCACATACAAGATATTAACAAATAACAGAAAGAACTTGACTTAGGTTTTTCCTATTTGCCAATTCCATGCATCAGGTAGTCAATGGTTTGCTTGATCTCCGTCTCATCATCCCATGCACGATCCGGCTGAATAATAAATCTGGTAAACAAAAAGCCAATAATCGCCGGACCAATCATCCGGATAATTTGGTCGTTTGGAATGTCGCGCAACTCACCTTTTTCTTTATAAAAATCAAATGTTTTCTGCATTGCCGGGATTACTTTTTCCAAAGCCGTTTTTTTCAGTGCGTCTTGTAGTTCCGGATGAAAGGCCAATTCCTGTATCAGAATTTTGATTAATGGAACATTGTCTTTCACAAACGAAAACCGGTTTTTAATTAGTAAATATAAAAAGTTTTGCAAGCTCGTGTGGTGATGATGGAATACTTCATCGACAAATTTACCAGCAAACGTCGGGATCATAAATTGCGCGATCACCGGATGAACAATGGCCATCAACAAATCCTTTTTCGTCTGATAATGACGGAAAATCGTCCCTTCAGCTACACCTGCTCGTTTGGCAATTTCGCTGGTTGATGTGGCAGCATAGCCTTTTTCAGCAATTAGTTCAATCGCTGCTTCTAAAATCTTGATTTGTTTCGGTGTCATGTTTTCCGTTTGCTTGATTATATTTGTAAATGAATGGGATGCTGAATGGTTGTTATCTTCCATGAAATATCGTCTCCTATAATTTACGGTGCTTCTTTAATGCTACTACATTAAGCAAAATGAATACCAATGAAAAGCCAAGCAAAACCAGAATATCTGTTAGGACCGAGTGAAGCCCCTGTCCCCGGAGCATGATTTCCTTCAATGCATCACCGCCATAGGTTAACGGCATGATTTTACCAATGGCGTTAATCCAGCCAACCTGTTCAGTGTGAAAGATTCCGGAAAAAAATACTTGTGGGACAATGACAATAGGGACAAACTGAATCATCTGGAATTCATTTTTGGCGTATGCCGATAATAGTGTACCCAGGCTTTGTGCTGCAATTGCCAGCAGAAATGTAATGCATAAGACAGAGATGATTGATCCTGCCATATACATTCGCAGTACATAGACCGAATAAAGAACAATAATAATCGACTGGATGATAATAAACACGCCAAATCCGCCCATGTAACCTACAACAATTTCAAAGCGTCGTAATGGGGTTGCCAGCAGTCGTTCCAGTGTTCCTTGTGTCCGCTCTCGTAAAAATGATACTCCACTTAACAAAAAGACAAAAAAGAACACGAAAAACCCAATAAGGACTGGCCCAATATTATCAAACAGTTGTAAATCACTTGATCCGTGTAAAAAATGGATGTCCATATCCAATGCCCGCGGATTTAGCTGTCTGGATACTTGGCTGAATAATTGCTGTACGGCCTTGCTTGCAGTCGGATCACTGCCTTCCATCGTTAGTTCCGGCTGCTTCTTTCCCCAAGACAAATGGGCATCGATCGTATTATTCTGCAATGCCGCCCTTGCCTCTTGATCACCCATAACCTTGATGTTGGCGTCCTCTTCTTCCAAAATGTTCTGGACAGCATCCGGCGCATCAGTAATCGCAATGACAGGTTCGTATGCTTTCATATCCAATACGACCCACAATAGTGTCAGGACAAATAATGGTGCGATAAATAATAACGCCAGACTCCGCTTATCCATTTTAAACTGCAAAATAATCCGTTTAATAATTGACACGATACGCATTCTCTCACCCCTTTGAAGCTGTTGTTTCGCCGCCATAGTATAAAAATGCTGCTTCCAATGATTCAGTTTCACTTTTTTCCATTAATTCATTCGGACTGCCATGGGCAATGACGTATCCATTCCTTAGCAATGCCAGACTGTCGCATTTTTCCGCTTCATCCATCACATGGGTCGTTACGATAATCGTTGTTCCCTGTTTTTGCAGCTCCTTTAGATCCGCCCAAATAGAAGCCCGCAAAACCGGGTCAATACCAACAGTTGGTTCATCCAAAATAAGCAACTTCGGCTGATGTAACAAGGCAGCCGCCAATGACATTCTCCGTTTCATCCCACCCGAATAGTACTCCAGTGTTTTATCCAGATGGTCGGTTAAATTCACCATCTTGGCAACCTGTTTAATCCGTTCCTCCCGCTCACGTTTTGGAATCCGGTAGATGCCCGCAAAAAAGTCTAAATTTTGCCTTGCTGTTAATTCCCCATATAATGCGTCGGATTGCGCCATATAGCCAATCTCCTGCATGACGTTTAACGAGGGTATCCGTTCTTGATCAATGGTTACCGCACCACTAGTCGGCTCTAAAAGTCCAATGATAATCTTCACCAATGTCGTCTTTCCTGACCCAGAAGGCCCAAGCAGTCCGAATAATTGTCCTTCAGGTATCGTAAAATCAATGTTCCGTAAAACAATCTCCTTTTCAAAACGATGCTCAATTTGATGCAACTTGATCATCTTTTATCCCCTCCCATTTTTAATGGTTTATCTGTTGTAAGTGATTACTCACATTATACGAGGAATGAACCGATTTGTAAACATGAATCATTTTTTCATGCATACATATTATTGGACATCACATAATGGAGGTTGACATCGAACGCCTCCTCGATGAATGAATCAAACCTCCATACGTCATGATATAACCTAAATACGTGGCAATGAAAGTTTTGCCCAGGACGTATTTGGGTTGGTCACCACGGAACCGGAACTTTGCCTCAATCTGTTTTACTTCCCATTTGTACCCCTTCCCCTTATACTATTGACAGGTATTTGCATGTATTTCCGTATGTGAGGTGTTTTTGGAATGAATGATCCTATTTCTGTTTCCATGGTCTGTATGCTGGCGGGAAAAATTACACTGGAAAGCGGTGCCGAAACACACAGAGTAGAAGACACCATGAATCGTATTGCCTCTGCATTCGGGCTTGAAGATGCACAAAGCTATGCTACACCAACCGGCATCAATTTTTCATCGGGTCCAGCCGAATCAACCAACTTTATCCGAATTTCCAACCGCTCGACGGATTTGCATAAAATCGCGAATGTAAATGATATTTCACGGAAAATTACTGCTGGTGAAGTGGATCTGCCCGGCGCTTTAAAACTATTAAAAGAAGTAGACCGAGCCAAATTAACATTTCCGGGCTGGATGCAAATTATTTCTGCTGCATTTGTCAGTGGCAGTTTTGCATTTATGTTTGGCGGGACATGGCTCAACTACCTGCCAGCTTTTTTTATTGGTGGATTGGGATTTGCCGCCTTGATTGGTTGTGACCGGTTCATTAACACGCGTTTCATTTCAGAATTTCTTGCTTCTATCCTGATTGGCCTGTTGGCGTTTATTTCTATTTATTGTGGGTGGGGGTCCGATTTGAATAAAATCATCATCGGTGCGGTAATGCCCCTGGTACCTGGTTTGCATATTACCAATGCTGTTCGCGATTTAATGGCAGGTCATTTAATCGCCGGTCTCTCCAAAGGTGTTGAAGCATTTTTAACTGCCTTTGCGATTGGGGCAGGTGTAGCTGTTGTGATTGGAATAATATAAGTTTTAAAAAACAGCCTCCTTTAATCTTGTGTTTGCATTTCTGTGCAGTTGAAATTTTAAACAAAAAGGAGTATGACGCCTATGATTATAATAATCGTTACACAACTTATCACCAGCTTTATTGCCGCTGCTGGGTTTGGCATCATATTCAACGCCCCGAGGCAGTCACTTATCCAATGTGGATTAATTGGCATGTTAGGGTGGATACTTTACTACTGGCTAGTTGAACAAGGAATGAATGTCGTTCCTGCAACTGTATTAGCCGCAATGTTAGTTGGTGCGTTAAGCCAAATTTGCGCTAAACTTTATAAAACACCTATTATCATTTTTATTGTATCAGGAATTATCCCGCTTGTACCCGGCGGAAGTGCATATGATGCTATGCGCCACTTTGTCGTCAATGATTATTATACAGCCGTCCAATTATCCACCAAAGTTATGCTGCTATCAGGCGGCATTGCTATCGGCCTCATGTTTTCCGAGGTAGTCAACCAACTTATTATCAAACTAATTAGAAGATAGCGGGACAGAGGGGCACAATGATATTATTGAAATTTTCGTTAAACTATGGGATAATATTTCCCACAATTCCAACCATGTTTATCAAAATAAATAACAATCATCAATGGAGGGATAATAATGAATCTATTAGAACTGGATTCAATGGAGGAACGAATCAATCTATTATCTAAAACAGTAAAACCTTTTACAGAACGTGCATCAAAGCATGATGAAAATGTATCATTTCCTTTTGAAAACTTTCACGATTTAAAGGAAATTGGTTATCCGGGATTAACCTTATCAAAGGAATACGGGGGATTAGGCATATCACTTTATGAAATGCTACGCCATCAAGAGATTATTGGAAAGGCAGATGGATCAACCGCACTTGGCATTGGCTGGCATATGGGGATTATGCAACACCTTTCTCAAAATGAAATTTGGGATAAAGAAAAATTTGCAGCCGTTGCACATGATGTAAGAAAAACTGGTGCATTACTTAACAACGCCGCATCGGAGCCAGCTACAGGAAGCCCTACCCGCGGCGGTAAACCGGAGACCTTTGCAATAAAAGACGGTACAGGATGGGTTATTAATGGTAGAAAGACATTCACCACACTTGCCCCTATTCTTAGTTATTTTGTTGTCAGTGCTTCCATCGATGGCACTGATGATGTAGGAAATTTCCTAATAAAACGCGAAAGAGAAGGCGTACGGGTTGAGGAGACATGGGATTCCATCGCTATGCGTGGTACAGGAAGTCATGATCTTGTACTGGAAAATGTCCATGTTGAAAAAGATGATCTTGTGGAAATTCTATCATCTGGTAAAAAGAAACCAGCTGGCTGGCTTTTACACATTCCTGCTTGCTACCTGGGAATCGCACAAGCCGCACAACAAGCTGCCTTGGAATTTGCAACTAATTATTCGCCTAATAGTATTAAAGGAACCATTTCTGAATTACCAAATGTCAAACAAAAGCTCGGAGAAATGGAACTCAGCATCCTGGAAGCTAAACATTTTCTTTATTCCGTTGCCAAGAAATGGGATGAAAGCGATGAAGCAACACGGGATACAATGGGACCTGAGCTTGGGGCAGTTAAATTATCTGTTGTAAATAAAGCAGTACAAGTAGTTGATTTGGCAATGAGAATCGTTGGCGCGCGCAGCCTATCCAAGAAAAACAATTTGCAACTCTATTACCGCGATGTCCGGGCAGGGCTTCATAACCCACCAATGGATGACATGACAATTATGCAGCTTGCTGAAAAATCAATTACAGAACATTAGGAACAGAGGAGATGCGCAAGGGGGAACCTTGAAACCAAGCGGGACAAAAGATATTCCTTCTGTCCCGCTTGGTTTATTTTTCCCTTCTTGTTATTTTTGCTGTCAAGTCGTCAAACAGGGTATAGACAACCGGAATCAGTAATAGCGTAAAAATACTGGAAACACCCAGGCCGAAAATGATTGTTACGGCAAGTGGCTGTTGTATTTCCGCCCCTTCACCCAATGCCATGGCAAGTGGAACCATTCCAAAGATCGTTGTTAAAGTGGTCATGAGGATTGGCCGCATCCTGCTCGGACCTGCCTGGATAATGGCATCGTAGCGTTCAATCCCTTTTCGCCTCAGGATATTGATATAGTCAACAAACACGATCGAGTTGTTGACGACAATACCGGCAAGCATGATAATCCCGATAAATGCCGGGATACTTAATGACAGGCCTGTTACCAGCAATCCGATCACAATTCCGATTACCGTGGCAGGTATGGAGAACATAATAATAAATGGAAACAGGAAATTCTCAAATTGGACTGCCATCACCGCATAAACAAGAAAAATCGAAAACACGAGCGCCATGGCTAAATCCGAAAAGGAATCCGCCATATCCTCAGCCTGACCGCCAATATCGTAACTATAGCCGTCAGGAAAATTCATGTCACCCAGACGCGTTTCAATATCTTTTACAATACTTGCCAAATCACGATCAACGATATCACTGGTGACATTGATTTGCGGTTGCTGATTTTCCCGATTTAATGTTGCCGGCCCTTGTACCTCCTCAAAGGCTGCCACCTCTTCCAATGGGATTGTCTCTCCCTGTGGTGTTTGGATGGTCATATTCTCCAGATCACTAATTGTGCTGTTTTCTTCTTCCGGATACATGAGTGTAACATCCATCTCATGGCCTTCCTCACGATATTTGGTAGCCATCTGACCGGTAAACAACATCTGGATCTGACCGGAGATTTGTTCTTGCGTTAAACCATACATGGCAGCTTTTTCTTTATCAATGGTAACGGTTTGCTGTGGAACTCCTTCCGATGCCGATGATTCCGGATTATAAACACCTTTTATATTGGAAATTTCGTCGACCACCCGATCGCCAAGTTTGCTTAGTTCTTCATGTTCCGGACCTTTCAGTTGAATTTGCACCGGATTGCCCATACCGACACCACTATCCATCGCACTTACCTTAATATCTGCACCAGCAATGTCCTGCAAGTCACCATTAATCTTTTGCACAATCGCTGTGGTTGTTTGTTCACGCTCAGATGCTGGGACAAGCTGCATATTAAAGGTTGCTACGTTTCCTTGTGCCGCAAGACCCAATTCACCATTGCCAATCTCGGCATAATCAGTTTCCATCAGATCATCATAGCTTTTTAACCGGTCATTGATCTTATCAACTATTCCTTCTGTATAGTCAAGTGAACTACCCTCTGGCGCCTCCACCTGAATTTGGATTTGCCCTTCGTCTGATGACGGAATGAATTCTGCTCCAATAAATGGAATCAGACATAAACTGGCAATGATTGCTGCGAGTGTGCCAAAAATGGTCGATTTCCGATGCCCGAGCACCCATTTCAACACACCGACATACGCATTGTTCACACGTTTTAGCACACGATCAAACCAATACCGCCGTCCGTTGTCCTCCATTGCCTTTGATAATAATTTCGACGACAGCATCGGCACTAGCGTAACCGCAGCAATTAGTGATGCAATCAAGGAAAACGATACAGTCAGTGCAAGTGGTGTAAACAAATCGGATGCAATACCCTTCACATAAATCATTGGCAAAAACACCACTACAGTAGTCGTTGTTGAAGCAATAACAGCAGGTGCCATTTCGGAAGCCCCTTTTGTTGCGGACTCAAATAAACTATAGCCACGCTGCCGATATGTAAAAATATGTTCCAAAATAACAATCGAGCTGTCGACCATCATTCCAAGCCCGAGCGCTAACCCGCCTAGTGTCAATACATTCAACGTCTCACCGGTAAAATACATTAACGCAAAGGTGGTAATAATCGCAATCGGAATCGAAATACCAATAACAATCGTTGCCCGAATGCTTTTTAAGAATAAGAGTAACACCAGGATGGAAATAATCCCGCCTAGCAAAATATTTTGGACAACAGAGTTAATCGATAGTTTAATAAAGTCAGATGTATCAATAAGGACATTTAAATCAACGCCATCAGGCAGCTGGTTTTTGATCTCATCCATGCTGTCTCTGATATTATCAGCAACATCTACTGTGTTTGCATCGGTTTTCTTCATAAAGGATAACACAACAGATGGCTCGCCATTGACAAGTGTTTTTGTTCCCTGTGCTTTAAATGTATCTTTGATTTTAGCAACATCGCCAACATGAATTTTCGTGCCGTTTTCGGTCTGAACAATCGTTTGATCAATATCCTCAAGTGAGTCAAATTCGCCGGTTATACGGATTTGCAAGTCCTGATTTCCTTTATCAACGGAACCTGCTGAGGTGGATTGATTGGTGCCATTCAATGCTTGCACGAGGGTATCCGCGGTAATCCCATACTGCTGCATTTTAGCCTGATCCAGAACGAGCTGGATTTCTCGCTCCTTGCCACCTTCTACAGAGACTGACGCAACGCCGCCTTGTCGTTCAAAATATGGAGTCAGTTGTTCATCAGCAACATCAGTCAGATTTGCTGCATCTTCCCCGGTGAGGCCGACCCACATGACTGGCATTTGTTCCGGGTTAAAGCGGAGGACACTTGGATCACCAGCATCATCTGGCAGTGCTCCCTTTACCTGATCAATTTTTTCCCGGACATCGATTAAAGCCTGATCCAAATCGGTGCCGTTTTTAAACATCATCATCACCAGTGAAGAACCAGATTGGGATTGTGTCTGCACGGTTTCAATACCTTCAATGGAACTAACCGATGACTCAATCGGGCGACTTACCAGATTCTCAACTTCTTGTGGCGCAGCATCTTCATATGTGGTCGCAACTACGGCAATGGGGAGATCGATTTTCGGGAACAAATCCACCACGAGATTCCGCATCGATACGAAACCCAATGCGAGAATCGCCAATACGATCATGATTACCCCAACCGGTCGTTTGACAGAGGTGTTGACTAGTTTCACGATGGATTCCCCGCTTTCACCACATTAACCTTACTGCCATCCGCAAGTGTTTGCTGACCGCTTGTTACTACTTTATCGCCCTTTTTCACATTACCTTTAACCGCTGATTCATCCGATTGTGTTTCTTTCACGGTTATTTCTGTTTTTTTAACCGTATCATGATTTACGATGTATACAAATGATTGATCATTCTCCTTCACAATCGCTGCAGTTGGTACAATCAGCGCATCTTTTACTTTTTTGACAGGCAAGTAAAGTTTTGCCACCTCACCGGGTATCAACTTTTCCTTATCATTATCAAAAGTTGCCTCTATTGGGTATAATCCTGTATCATTTGGCATTTTATCAATGGACGAAATGGTTGCCTTTACTTCCTTCCCATTGATAACCGCTTTATGTTCGTCATCCTTGGTGAATAAATCCATTTCATCAGCTGTGGCATCAACTTTAATTTTCAATGAATCCAAATCGGCAATCACTGCTAACGGATCAGAATTCGATACCACTGATCCTTCATCGGCAGACAAGCTGGTGACAATGCCGTCATTTGGTGCATAAATATGGTTGTCACCGGAAAGAATAGCGATTAAATCATCTTTTTCGACTTCATCACCATTCTCCACTTTAAGCGTCTTTATTTCCCCAGGCGTTTCAACCATAATCGGTGTGGACGAGTCCGGAGCGGTACGGCCATAAACCGTCTTTTCCGTTACCAAATCACCCTGCTCAACCTTGGCAGTTTCCACAGGCGTAACCGATTCTGCTTTCTTTTCCTTTGCATCATCGTCTGAACTGCATGCTCCAAGTAAACCAACAAACATCAATACTACCAATGATAAAAATAGTCTGCGCATCTATGTAACTCCTCTTTTGGGACAGGTCCACCCGTGTTCTAATATTTCATCCATTCTCATCATACATGGATTCAATTACTTGAAGCAAGTATTATTTTCAAAAAAAAGAAAGTATAAAAGTTGCACTTTATTCTGTTAAACCAGGATAAACCACGTCCAGCTCAGCACCTGACAAGTAGCTAATCGGGCACTTCTGCCTTTATTCTTTTTCTAATCTTGGTCAATGGAAGAAAGGATGGTTCATTTGCGCAATAACATGACTCGTCCTTTTAAATTGCATATCAATTGCACTTACTGAAGCATTAACATAGAGGCCTGATCCGTCATGAAAGGCAATAAATGTTTTATCGTCCCGCTGTTCGTAATCGTATATATGGTAATACGAAATCCACACGCAATCACTGTTTTTAATGGAAGCCGTTGGTAACATGTACACATCTTTATGCGGCGCTACCGGTATAGGAAGCTTGCTGCGGGTTTTTAAAATTTTCCCTGCTGCATTTCGTCTCCCTATTAATGTAGAACCGTTAATTTCACAGCTATGATCAATTATGCACTGTGGTTTATATATGGATGTTCTTTTTCGCCCTGTTTCCAGGATTAAAGAATGATAATAACTGGAACCCTTTGTAATAATGGCTTTGGTTTTTGGTGTTATGACATAAATCGGTGAAGGTGATTTCACCGTCCTCCCCCCTCCTATCATTATGAGACTATTATACTATTTTCATAATAATATTCAAACTAAAGTAACATTTATTTAAATAATATTTACCAAGATTAGCACTTTGTTCCTATTCGTTTGTTACCTTGAAAATAAAAATACGGACAGTACATTCCGTTTTGCTATTCCTGTGCTGGAAAAGAAAAACGAAGGAACTGTCCGCTATCATACATTTTTTAGTTTCACTTTATCGCAAACATAATTTCTGCTTCACAGGCAAGTTCACCATCGACTGTTGCTATTCCTTTGCCTTTACCGATTGGTCCCTTTAACCTGAGAATCTCAACCTCTAATTTCAATTGATCCCCTGGCTTGACTTGCCGCTTAAACCGGCATTTATCTACACCTGCCAAGAATCCAATTTTCCCCTTATTCTCTTCCTTGCCCAACATAGTAATCGCACCAACTTGGGCAAGCGCCTCAATAATCAAGACGCCAGGCATAACCGGATAATCGGGAAAATGCCCTTGAAAGAACGGTTCATTGATTGATACATTTTTGATTCCGGCTACCCGTTTACCCTCATCTACCTCCGTAATTTTATCCACCAATAAAAACGGATAGCGATGGGGGAGAGTTTCTTTTATTTCCTTTGTGTCCATGTAACATTCGCTCCTTTTTAATGGTTCAAAAAGAGGACAATCCATCTTTTGAACAAACATTTTTTCCTTTCGTTTCTACATTATAACAAATAGAATGGTAAATCGTCGGGATCATTGTCACCCGGGTTTTGACCACAACGTTCCAAGAAGTATGTTTTTGCCTTTCATACTGGCTCCAAATCGCGAATAGATCGTAAAAAAATCGGGAATGTTAACGATGAGGAGAGTGATACGATGCTTTGGACAATCTTTATCATCCTGATCGTGCTGTGGTTACTCGGATTAATCTTTAAAGTTGCCGGTGGTCTTGTCCATATTTTACTCATTATTGCCATTATTGTATTGATCATACGACTGGTGACGGGCGGAAAAAAGCAAAACTAACTCCCAAAACAGCCACATTCGTCCAAATAGGTCAGGCGTAAAATAGTTCATACGAAAAGCATGGCCCGTATTCACAACCATGCTTTTTTAATCACTTTTCTTGCTTTACAATATCTATAATATGCTGCCATGTGCTTTTATGCAACGCATCAAGCGGATGGCCATCACCTATGCCCCCATATCCGATCATTAAACCGATCATCAGCGCTACCAAAGAAAGCCCGAGGACGACAATGATTCGCAGCCAAATGGGAAAAATACGTCGTCTCGGCTTTTTATGTTGCCGTTTTTGCTGCTTTTTTAATTGTTTAAATTGCTCGCGGGTTTGCACTTTACCAGTTTCATCTGATTCCGGAATCGGTGCTGGTGCGGCCGCCTGTTTTTTACGTGTTTTCCTTGTTTGTGTATCAGGCTTGTCAGGTTGAACCGCCACACCTTGTTTTGCTTTCGCTCTTTGTTGCTTGGCATATTTTATTTTTTCTTTCCATACTTGCCACCACTTTTTCAGGTATTTCATGAGCAAGTGCGCAAATTCTCTTAATTTCCAGGAAGTCTTTTTTGCCAGTTCCTTCAAAAAGACATATAATTTGCTAAGTAATTTCTTTGTCCTTATTAACAATTCCTGCAAAATATCACGAAATTTGACAAGCATTGGCTTAGCTTTTTCTGTCGCTTGTTTCAGTACACGCTGCAACCAGTTCAACACTTGCTTTCCTTTTTGTTGCGTGCGTTCTAAAAAGTTCTTGTTTGGTTCAGGCTTTTTCTGTTGATTCGGATTAGTGGACATGGCGGTTCTCCTTACTTCCTGCTACATGGTGCTTCATCGCAGTACGGAAAATCTATAATCGGTTTAAAGAGGAAGTTCAAAAAGTCCGGTAAAAATGACATGCCCCTGCAAAAGGGGTATGCCGACGCCTGAGCGCAAGCCCGTTTTTAGTCGGCCTTCATTTGAAGAACTCGTCGGCTTGCTTTACCGCTCCTCATGTACCTTCTATGTACACTCCGGTGCTCAAAGCTACGCCGCCTAGAACTTCTCGGTCCTTTTTATCCTCCTT
>NZ_JBFNXI010000050.1:0-22332 GCF_040812445.1 Lentibacillus sp. L22
TACACTTTTTTTAGTGTAAGCTCCTACGCCTTAATTTTTATTTACTGGAGTTTTGTCCCAGCCCCTTAAATTGTTTATCTTTGAAAGTTGCTTAAGATCAACACATATATGGGTAAAACTACATAATAAGAAAGATCCGGTGCAATTATTTATATATTGCGGGAAACTAAATTAGATACAACAGACAGGGAACGCCCGATGCAACTTCTACCATAATCAAGTGTCACTTCCATGGGCTGCAATATTTTTAAATAAACCTAAATAGAACTATAAATAAGTCCCACCCTTATCATTGGATGGGACTTATTTGACACTTACTTTCAAACAACAACCTTCCACAGAACATGGTGACTTCAACGTTCTACACAGTACGTGTCCATACTTAGTCGAAGTTCCCCAGTGCAAAAGTTTTACCAGATTTTGAACATCCATCATTCATACCTGTGTTTAAATCAAGAATTTTACTAAACTAATCCAATAATTCTCCACCACGAACACGCCAATATAATAATAGCAATTGTAGAAATGATCGTCGCATATAAACCAGGTTTCAGAAAGTCTTTTTGATCGATCATGCCTGAGCTATGAACTAATAGGTTAGGCATAGTTTCAACAACTAAAATAAATCCATAGAGACTGGTTAATCCTGCGGTAAAGCCAAGAATCATTGGATCTACATTTGCATTTGCGGCTATACTAATTACAATTGGAACAAGCGTAACCACTGCTGTTGAAACATTAGAGATTAACTTATGGAACAACTGTGTCAATATAGCAATAAATATTACTGCTAATAAAGGATTTTTTACAAAAGATAATACCCAATCTAAACTTAAATATTCGCTAATTGTATTTGCGGCACCTGAATCTATTAATGTGTACCCCATAGATAACGTTACGCTTGTCAACAAGACGGTATTGTAATTTATTTTCACTACATTTGCCCACTGTGCACATCCGATCCCTGGCAATGTCATCAATATAACACCTATTATTGCCGGTATACTTGGATGCAGTCCATGTAAAGGTTCCGTTGACCATAAAATTACAATAAAGATTAATATCAAGATACACCGAAATTCTTGTCCACTTATGGATCCCAATTCTTTCAGCTTTACTTCCATTTCATTTTTTATCATGGGAAAAGATCGTTCTTTCTTAGTTAATGGAAATACCTTTAAGAGTAAAAACCAGATTGCTGGAATTAATATCAACCATAAAGGAAATGTGTAAAAAAACCATTGGAAATAAGTGATTTTAATGTTTGCATAACTGTCAAGCAACTCAACTGTTAAAATATTGCCGATTGCTGCCGTCATAACAGCCGTTCCACTTATATTCCCACCAAATGCAATACCTAACAAAATCATTTTTCGCAAATTACTCCCAGGGCGTGCATCTACCGTTTTTATAATCATTGTTGAAATTGGCAACATCAGGGTTGTTCGTACAGCCGTAGCCGGAATAAAAAAGGCCTGCAATTGCATGATTAGAAGTATGCTACCCAATAATCCTTTTGAATGATTGCCCCATTTTTTTAATACTTTGTATGTTATTCTCCTTGCCAAAGGTGTTTCATTTACCGCTTTTGCCAACATCATTCCACCAACAATTAGATAAATGGCCGGAGAAGAAAATCCGCTGAAAATCATATCTGTTTCAGCAACTTTGAAAAGCAGCATAAGTACCAAAACAATTAAAGATGTAAGGCCTAAAGGAATTGGCTCAAGCGCCCACAGGATAACCCCAAAACATACAATAGCCGTCATAATTTTGGCTGAATGCGAAAATGTGTCAGGTAAGTAAAAATAAAGCGAAATAAATACACCAGTAGCAACGATAAATATCATAACCATTTTGGAGGCTGGCATTTTCACGTCCTTGTTTTTCTTTACTTCCCTTTTTTCAGCTAAAGAATTCATATGTAGTGTCCTTCCTTCATTTACCTTTGAATACAGATCCTTAACCCGTCTATATTATCCAAACCAATAAATTTACCTATTACCAAAACACGTATGATCCACAAGTCATCTTTTGGATTTTCACCGAATGAAAAGGGAGCCCTTCGCAAAGACTCCCCAAAGAAAACCGTTTATCCGACTTGATTTACCGATTTGACCGCATGATCCTTCATATATTGCAATGTCGCTTTTCCGAGTACTTTTGCAGCATGTAACAATGCGCGCTCATCAATATCAAATTTGGGATGGTGGTGCGGATATGGATTGTCTCGTTCTGGATGTTTAGCGCCTGTAAAGAAAAATGTCCCTTTCACATGTTGCAGATAGTACGAATAGTCCTCGCCACCCATAACCTGTGGTGTTTCCTTGACAACTTCCACACCAGGCACATCTTTGGCAAGTTCGGCAACAAATTCCGTTTCTTCCCGATGATTGACAAGCGTCGGATAGCCACGCGTATATGTATATTCATAATCTGCATCGGACACTTGGCATGTTCCCTGGACTACACGTTCAATTTCCTTTTCAATAAAATCACGCGTTTCTTCTTTGAACGTACGAACCGTTCCTGTCATTTCAGCAGTGTCCGCAATTACATTATACGGGTTTTGTGCAACGAAATTACAAATTGAAACAACGGCCTGATCAAGCGGGTCAACACGTCTGCTTACAATTTGCTGCAGGTTATTGATGAGCTGCCCGCCGATTACAATACTATCTTTCGTATCGTTCGGATAGGCTCCATGTCCGCCTTGACCTTGAATTTTAATATCAAAACGGTCTGGCGCGGCTTGTAATGGGCCAACACGATAACCAATTTCACCCAGTGGCATCTGTGCTTGTAAATGCGTGCCAAAGATAACATCCACTCCGTCCAGGCAGCCATCCTCAATCATCGCTGCTGCACCACCCGGCGGCAATTCCTCGGCATGCTGATGCACGAAAACAATCGTTCCTTCCAGTTCATCTTCCATTCCGTTCAACACTTTGGCAAGGCCTAATAAAGTTGCAGTGTGTCCATCATGGCCGCAAGCATGCATTACCCCATCATTGACTGATTTAAATGGTACATCCGTCTGTTCCTGAATTGGCAGAGCATCAAAATCTGCACGTAATGCTACAGTAGGCCCTGGCTTTTTTCCTTTCAAATAAGCTAACACTCCATTCCCGCCTATATTGGTACGAACTTTGTGCCCTAATTGTCTATGAAAATCAGCAATATACGCTGCTGTTTTCTCCTCCTTGAACGATAGTTCCGGATGTCGATGCAGATGGCGGCGAATATCGACTATTTCGTCATAGATCGCGTCTAAATTGTTATATAACTGTTCCAAGTTTCCCACTCCTTCAACAAAATCTTAACACTAATATTAATACAATTTTTCAGATAATGCCATAGGGAAATATATGCTTTTCAAACAACTCTCACTCAATAACTCAACAATTCATCAATCATCTTTCTTATCCGGCTCTCATTTGGCAGCCAATCATCTTCTACCATCCCAACCGGATATGGCGTATCAAATCCGGTCACCCGTAAAATAGGAGCTGCCAACGAAAATATTCCCTTTTCAGAAACGGATGCAGCTATTTCCGCTCCAACGCCATTCGTTTTGACTGCTTCATGTACGATTAGTAAGCGTTCCGTTTTTTCCACGGATTGCAGAATCGTTTCTTGATCAAGTGGTGCTACGGTTCGCAAATCAATTAATTCTAAATGGATCCCTTCCTGTTCATAGGATTCTACTATTTTTTTCAAAGTAACCACTGGCGGTCCCCAAGATACGATCGTGGCGTGAAATCCTTCCTTTACCACCTTGGCTTTACCAATCTCGACCTCATAAGTTTCTTCTGAAATTTCCTGGGGTTCTGCCCGATATAATTTCATCGGTTCCAGAAATAGGACGGGATCGTCATCGCGAATCGCGGCTATCAAAAGCCCTTTGGCATCATATGGGTTGGATGGCATGACAATTTTTAAACCGGGCGTATGACTAAACAACGCTTCCAAACTATCGGAATGCAATTCTGGCGTCCGCACTCCGCCCCCGTAAGGACTTCTTACCACGAGTGGCACAGAATACCCACCAGCTGTTTTAAACCGAATTCTTGCCGCCTGACTTGCCAGCTGATCCATTGCTTCGTAAATAAAACCCAGAAATTGGATTTCCGCGATGGGACGCATCTCGTTCAGGCTCATTCCAACCGATGTTCCGATGATGGCTGATTCAGCTAACGGCGTATCAATGACGCGTTCTTTGCCAAACTGCTTTTGCAAGCCATCGGTCACACGAAACACACCGCCATTTTCTCCGATATCTTCTCCCAATATGACAACCCGCTCATCTTGTTCCATTTCCAATTCCAATGCCTGTTTGATTGCCTGTAACAGCGTCATTTTAGCCATGGAGATCACCACCTTTGTCTTGAGAAAAAGTAGTCACATATTTTTGCTGTTCCACTAATTGATTACTCTTCGTGGCATACACATAGTCAAATGCCTCTGCCAATGATGGGGTTGGTTCTATTTCTACTTGGTCGATTTCTGTATCCATTTCCTGTTGAAGGCTTGCCACCAAAGATTGTTCCTCATCCTCATTCCACAGCTGATTGCTGACCAAGTACTTCTTTACTCGAATGAGTGGATCTCTTTTCTCCATCCATTGCTGTACCTCTTCTTTGGAACGATATTTATTAGGATCATCTGACGTCGTATGTGGTCCCAGACGGTAGGTTTCCGCCTCAATTAATGTTGGCCCTTCGTCATTTCTTGCTCGTTGTACTGCTTCCTTCATGACTTGATACACGCCAACCAGATCATTTCCATCAACTTGCACGCCTTTTATCCCATATGCAATTGCTTTTTGTGCGATCGTTTTGCTGGCTGTTTGCTGTTTTCGTGGCACGCTAATAGCATAATGATTGTTTTGACAGAAAAACACGACAGGTAATTGATAGACACTGGTAAAATTCAATGCTTCATGAAAATCACCCTGTGAAGTTGCTCCATCGCCAAAATAGCTAACCGAAACGGTATGTTCATGCTTTAATTTGGCTGCAAAGGCAGTTCCTACTGCATGCAGAGTCTGTGCAGCAATGATGATCTGAATCAGCAACATCCGCAGTCCCTCCGCATTCCGGCTGCCATATAAATGTCCTTTCACATAACGCAGTACCTGGTCAAATGGCATCCCATGAACCATGCATGCGGCAAGATCGCGGTAACTGGGACATAACCAATCGCTCTTTTCCAATGTAAAGGCACTCCCTACTTGAGCCGCCTCCTGACCACTTAATGGCGCGTATGTCCCTATCCGCCCCTGTCGTTGCATCCGTAATAACTTTTCATCCATCAATCTCGCTTTTTTCATCCATTTGTACATATGTAACATGGTATCATTACTAATCGGCATATCAGATGAAGGGTTATTTATTTTCCCCTCTTCATTTAGTAACTGTACACGGTCAAACGCTAATTGGTTCTCTTCAAACATACTCCTGTCTCCTTTATCTAGTCTTTAAAAGTAAGCTTTCAGGATGTTCCATATAATGAGTTAAATCATTCATGAATCTTCCTGCTGGCTCCCCATCGATAATCCGATGATCAAATGACAAGCTGATTCCCATCACATTGCCAATCCCAAGCTCCCGGTTTGGAAGGATAACCGGTTTCTCCTTAATGGCATGAACACCCAGGATGGCAACTTCAGGATGGTGGATAATCGGCGTTCCGTAAAACCCGCCCTTGGCCCCGGTACTGGAAATGGTAAATGTTCCACCCTGCAACTCGGCTAATGATAACTTCCCATTTTCAGCCTTCGTGGCAAGTGTTGCGATTTCCAATGCCAATTCATCAATGCTTTTTTGATCGGCATGGTGGATTACAGGTACGATTAATCCCTGATCAGTTGCCGTTGCGATGCCAATGTTATACTGCTTTTTCAGACGAATCTCTTGCTTTTCCTCATCGATTGTTGCATTAAAAATTGGATTTTTCTTCAAAACTTCCACTACTATTTTTATGATGATTGGTAGATACGTAATCTTATGTTCCGAAACATGATTGAGTTCTTTCCTCAATTGAACGAGCCTTTCCACATTGATCTCATCCATCCCGGTAACATGTGGAATAGTAAACGCCGATTTCGTCATGTTTTGATAAATTTGCCGGCGTAATCCCTTGATTGGAAGCACCTCATCACTTGGTGGCGTTTCTTGGGGTTTCTTGGTTTCCATGTTATCCGTTACAGTGAACCCAGTCCTATTATTTAGATAACCTTGAACATCTTCTTTTGTTATACGCCCATTTTTCTTCGTTCCAGTTACCAATTTCAAATCGACGCCTTTTTCCCTGGCAAATTTTCGAACACTTGGTGCCGCAATAATTCGCGGTTCATTGGGGGATGATTTTAAATGCGGATATTTCGTTTGTACCGATTGTTCCGGCTGTCCGGAGGTGTTATTTTCCCTTTCCGGTTCCGCTTCCCCTTGCGATAAATCTATCTCGGCAAGTGTTTCGCCCACTTTAACGATCTTCCCTACTTCGCCAAACAAACGTTTAACCACCCCCGTTTTCGGTGACGTGATCTCTACAGAGGCCTTGTCCGTTTGTACTTCGACAATGGGTGAATCAGCTTGAACTCTTTCCCCTTCTCGAACAAACCACTTCAGTATTTCCGCCTCGTGGAGCCCTTCGCCAACATCCGTAAAAGTCAACTCGTACATGTCATCACACTCCTTTGTTAGATAGTTCCACTTACTAAAATATAAAGTTTTTTCACAGTAATCGTTTTCAATATACTCTTTCATTTTATCAGAAAATTATTTCTAAGAACAGCGTACAGTTCGTGTTTACGGAAAAGTTTAGGTTGATCTTCCCCAGTTTTTGGTCGATATTACCGCAACCCTAGGAGTCAAGCCTTCATCTTGAATCTATTTCAATTAAAACCCATCGCCATAAAAAATAACTTCAGATCACTCCTACAAAACCAGTAGGACTCAATCTGAAGTCATCTTTTCAACCTAAAAATCATCTCGAAAAACATGCTCAAGCTTAACAGACAGTCCGTCAAAGGCAGAAGTATTTATTACATCACCATTTGCGAATGTTCCGGTATGTTTGTAGTATTCGTTCTCCAACAAATATACATCAATCGTTTCATACACCGGGTCAACTATCCAATATTCCTTCACGCCTGCTCTTTGATAGCGGTGGAACTTAATCATTTTATCGGTTTTCGCGGTTGATTTTGAGAGGATTTCCACTATCAAATCTGGTGCACCGGCAATATGATTTTTCATGATTTTATCTTTATCACACACAACCACAATATCTGGCGTAACCCATTCATTTACCTTGGATGGATCCTTTTCTCCACTGAGCGAAACATCAATCTCACTAACTACTCGGCATGACTGATTTCTAAAATGAATGTTAAATTCTGTGATAAGTTCTGATACAACGGATTGGTGTTTCACATTTGGTAATGGCGCCATATTATAGATACGGCCTTCAATCACTTCATATTGCATATCATCATCTAATTCCAGGTATTCAGCATAAGTAATCACATTATTTTCTTGTGATAAAACCATGCTTTCCCCCCTATTTGATCGATCATTCAAGTTAATACTATTTTACAATATCCCTTAGCAAGAATACAGTTTTATTAGCGATTGACCAAACAACCCTTCTTCCCCTAACATCAATCTCCGCATTTATTTGTTTGGAAAAAGAGATAAAAACCGATGGAAGTGACAAGTAAGGCAACCTTATTTCAATGTTTCACGACATTTCCCGGGAAATATTGATAGTGTTCCACGGTATTCACCAGTAACCACCAATAGATGCGCAAAATTAAAATCCGCTTTAGCATGCGTTTATTAAAGAGATGGAAGTACTGTATTTTGGTGATTTCAAATAACAAATTTTGTCTTTTTAGTTAAAATCCAAATTTCTTCAGCAGGAATTACCACCTTTGATGTCGAATATTAGTAAATTAGGGATTTTTAATATATCAGATCATGTATAAAATCACCGGTATCATTATGAAAGTCGCGCCAATCGGAGTACTTGGGCTGGTTGCACCGGTTGTTGGCGATTACGGACTATCTGTTTTACTGCCATTAATCAAGGTTATTCTCGCTGTCTTTGTAGCCTGTATCGTGCACGCAGCTATCGTTTATTCATCAGCTGTACAAATCTATGGCAAAATGAGTCCATGGACATTTTTTAAAGGAATTTCACCAGCGGCCATCGTTGCTTTTAGTACAGCAAGCAGTGCCGGAACATTGCCGGTGACGATTAAAAATTGCCAGGAAAACTTTGGTGTATCAAACAGAATCAGCAGTTTTGTCCTTCCACTTGGGGCGACTATTAACATAGACGGAACAGCGATATATCAAGGGGTCTCTGTTATCTTTATCGCCCAATTTTATGGCTTGGACTTATCATTGATGCAACTATTGACTGTTGTTCTGACAACCGTTTTGGCATCCATTGGAAGGAATCGCGCTGATTGCCGGAATTGATCGGGTTCTTGACATGCTAAGAACCTGTGTAAATATTGTAGGCGATGCGTCAGCGACTGTTGTTGTGGCAGGGTCGGAGAAGGAGTTGGAGAAAGGTGCTTAAGGATAGGTACTGGCTCTTTCGGTAAGATGGAAATAATTCTCCTGTTCAATTCACCCTAAATACAGACACAAACGGGACAGTGCGCCTGCCCCGTTTACACTTCAACTAAATTGTTCATCAAATACCGTTGCCGCCCGATCAATGTCAACATTATGCCCCATTTCTTCTAACGTCACACCGATTAACCGTACAGCTTCCTTCAGCATGTCTTTTGTGGTATTACCCATATGGCCAATGCGAAAAGCTTTTCCTGCCAAATGTGCAAGGGCACCGGCTACGACGACACCTTTTTCGGCTAGTTTAGCACGGAATTCAGCATCATCCACACCCTCTGGATACAGCACACATGTCAATGTTGTAGCCGCAACATCTTCATCAGCTAATGGTTTCATGCCATATGCTTCAAGACCTGATCGTACCAGTTTGGAAAATTCCTTATGGCGCTCGATACGTTTTTCCATCCCTTCCTCAAGGACAAGTTTCATGCCTTGATCATATGCATAAATGAGGTTAACTGCCGGTGTGGCAAAATATTTCTTTGGATCGTGCATAATTGGAATCCAGTTATTAATGTCTGTGTAATATGCCGGGACATGCTCCAGCTTTTTGCGAGCATCTAGTGCACTTTGGTTAAACGCAACAACCGCAAGTCCTGGTGGCACACCGATTGCCTTTTGTGATCCTGTCAAAACTACATCAATTGTTGCGTTATCATCCCCATAGCCCTTGCTCATATTCTCTTCCATTGCAGCAGTCGCACAAACACCATCCAAAATAACCAGCGCACCATGGCGTTTAACAACAGGTACCAATGCATCCAAATCGGCTGCAACACCTGTAGACGTATCCGCATGGGTGATGGTTACCGCCTTAAATTTATCTTTTGCCAACTTTGCCTCCAGCTCTACTGCAGTAACAGATTGTCCCCATTCTGCCTGGATCACCTCAATGTCGATACCAAAGGATTTTCCCAGTTTTATAAAACGATCTCCGAAAAACCCATTACTAACAACCAAAAGCTTTTCTCCAGGAGCGACCGTATTCACAACCGCCATTTCCATCGCTAGTGTGCCAGAACCAGCAATTACAAAAACCTCGCCATCGGTTTTGAGCATTTCCCTCGTTTGCTCAATTGCATGTTTATAAATGGCAGCAAATCGTGGATCTGTATGACTCCAGGTCTCCTGTGCCATTGCGTCATAAATAGAATCAATGACCGGTGTTGGCCCCGGAATTAGTAACATTTCTTTGTTTCTCATAAAAAATCCCCCCATAAAATCAATTACAATACAATCATATTTTATATGTTGGAGGAATGCAAATATTAAGAAATTGAATTATGTAGTTATCGGATACGGAAACTATTATGAAAAAGGGCTTTGCAGTGTTGTCTCTCTGCAAAAGCCCATATCATTTAAAACCAACTTGGAGATTATTTAAACCCATCATTTAATCTTCTCGCTTCTTCAGGGCTGGACATTTTTGTTGACCCTTTATATCGCAAACCCACATCACGATCTGATTGAACTTTTCCGCTTTCTTTCAACTTTTTTTCTTGACGATCTTTGCCCAATATACACACCTCCCATGCTTAACTTGGGTTTTTATAAAGAAAATTATACATTGAGATGGGACAGGTAAAGAGACATGAATATACACTCCTGCATCATCATTGTTATAATTTTTATGGATATATTATATTAGGGAGGAATAAACATTGATCGAAGTATACACAGACGGTGCATCAAGCGGTAACCCCGGTCTTAGCGGTGCTGGTATTTATATCAAAGCGGGAGGAAATACAGATGCATATACTTTTCCACTTGGAGTGCTTACGAATCATGAAGCAGAATTTCACGCCGTCATCAAAGCATTAGAAATTTGTAAACAGTACTTTCCGGGTGAAATTCTGTCATTCCGTTCCGATTCCAAGGTTGTAGTGGATGTTATCGACAAAAATTTCACGAAAAACCCATCCTTCCTTCCGCTGCTGGAAAAAATCCAACAAGAAGCTGGGCATTTCCCATATTTTTTTATCAAATGGATCCCTGAGAAGCAAAACCACCATGCTGACCAGCTGGCTAGAAAGGCTATTCATCTACATTAGTGGGACAAAAAAGCATGGCACTATCTAACTGGTGTACATATCCTTAGCTGTATATTCTGAATTTCCCCATTCCTCGCCCCTCTGTCACCTAAAGAATCTTGTCTCATATCAACCATCATTATATTAATAAGGATTCCACATCAGTATCATTTCGCATATTCCCTAAAATTTTAGTGTTGAATATCGTTATTGATATTATCCCATGCTTTATCTTTTACTTTAGGATGGAGATAGGTAGATTCACCATCCTTTTTTTCCATCTATTTTCTTCTCTGATTCATTTTTGCGTAATATTTTCTATTGCCTTTATATATTTTGTGATTGCTCCCTAAATAGTCATGACATTAATGCAAGTCATGGTTTTTCCCTTGATATATTAGCTATCTTTGCATCCCCGGGAATTGCCAAATACCGCTAGCTCGGATTAAATCACGGTAAATCACAAACTCTTCATCTTTTTTTACTTCCTCCGCCTCTTTCTGATCATCAAAATCCATGTGAACGATATTGCTAATATCCCGGTCGATATCTTCTCCCTGTTTTTGAAGCATATTATTGATTTCGTTAAAAACGACTAGCGCCCTTCTCATATGTGAGGCACTTGTGATTAAGGTAATGTCCTTAACCTCTTCCTCTTTAACAATATTCATGGAGAATAAGGCATTTTCGATTGTATCCGTTGCCATATCCTCCTTTATAACCCGATCTTCTTCAATACCTTCTTCAGTAAGCCAATCAAACATGACATCAGCCTCGGTATTTCCTTGTTTTGGAACACCGCCAGTAACTATAATCTTTGAATCAGGGTAGGCCTCGGCAGCTTCCTTGGCAACTTTCAACCTTTCTAATAGTGTATCTTCCATTTCCCCATCATCAGACAGAGCATAACCTAGAACAACAAAAGCGTGATTTTCTTTTTTTAAATCATCTGGCACTTTGGTTTCTAGGGTAACTCCCTCTATGTTGTCTACCAGATCAATTTTCCTGTTGTATTCTTTTGCTTTTACCTTGTCAATTTTCTCCAATTGATCAATGTCAGATTGAAAGGTATCAAGATCACCCTCTATTTTTGAATAAATTCCGTGCATTAACCAAGCATTAAAATACTCTTTATCATCGTTCATAATTTCTTTATATGTATTTAATGCTTCTGGGATTTCTTTTTGCAAAATTTGAGTTGATGCAAGGGCGTATTTCAAATCCATATCATGTGGCTCAATGGCGGATGCCTGTTTAAAAGCCTCTTCCACAACATCATAGTCCCCATGTAATGTAATCCCTTTGAACACTTCTTTTTCAGCTTCTTTTAAATCCCCGCCATACCAATAATAATGCATGGCAATATCTTTTAGCGCTTGAATTCGCTTACTTGTCGGGGAGTCATTTTTCACTTGATTGAAAAGATCATCAATATCCTGTTTTTCATCTTTCGATACATTTTCGATGTTATTTTCATCGGACGAAGCTGGCTGATCATTTTTGCTGGTTTCCGAATTATCACATGCAGCCATCATCGCTATTAAAAAAATAGAAAATAGCATTTTCAAAAGTTTAATTTTCATAATAAAACCCTCCGAAACATTTTATAAATAACACCCTGTACACCTTTTCATAAAATTATTATAAAAAAGCACATTGGGAATAGGGGTCTACTAATTCGACATACTTGTAACGCCTAACCAAATTTATCACATAATCATCTTAAGTTACTTTTCAGACTATCCTAAACATTACCATTGCCTTAAGTAAATAAATGTTTTAGTCTAACCCATATTGTTTGACAATTTCAGTGCATTCCACATTCCGTAAAAGGATCTTCATTTTATCTATTTGTTTCTTTTTAATGCATAATCTCCGCGCACGTAATACAAAATCATAGAAGAAGAAACTCACTTCTATGATCTCGCAAAACACTTCACATCACATCAAAACAAAAACCCATTTGCTCCACATACTCTCCATCCAACTTCGCTTTTACCTCAATAGGAAGTTCATCTCATCCATTGGGTACCCGTTGATGATCCCTTATCCGTCAATTGATAGATTCCCTCGTTAATGATAATTGCTCTTTGGAACATCGGTAAAGGTGATTTCAATTGATTTTCCCAAGCTTGTCCGTTTATTTCTTTGTAACAGCCAGTTCATCATATTTTAGTTGAACCAAATCAACAAATTCATCCCAATTGTACCCCCACTGTTGAAAATAAGCATGTGGATCAACATGTGTTGTCCCACCTAAATGGTTGCTTACTGCCTTATGTGACCATAGTGAGCCAGTTCCAGTCTTTTCCGCACTGCTAACGCCAAGATCGTATTTCCATAACAGAGATGCAATATAATTCGCATAATTATTGATCGATCGTGCAAATTTATCAAAACTATGGACACGGACCAATTCCACGTGAATGAAGCGTTCATTGGCAAATCGTCCTGCACCCCATGAGGCGTAATTAGTCGGGTGTATTTCAATTACTTGGGAATTATCCACAAAAGCATGGACAAACGCATTTTGATAATTTCTCGTCGTATAAGAAATTTCATTGTCAATTGTCGATGAATTATTAGCTGTTTCATGCGCGACCACACCCTCTGGTTTCCCATTACGGTAGCCAAACTTCGGAAAGACTGATTTATGATCATACGCTACTTTCGCAGTTGGTAGATTCTTAGATTGAATGTAGTCATTTACATTAGGATAGTTAGCCTTTTTAAATGTGGACAATTTATTCTCTTCTGCTTCCCCGTGGTTCACATGTTCATCTTCACCTTCATCAATACCATTGCGCCATCCTTCTGGTATATACTGAAGCTCGTCCTTGGTAAGTTTACTAATATCTTCCCCATGCACCTTTGCACCCTTCTTGACACCCAGTTCGTTATATTCATCATCTTGTTTGGAATCCTTTTTATCGTTCGTTGTTTCAGATTGCTTTTCGGTTTGATCATCCGAATCGTTATTTGTTGCTGCAAAAGAACCTGTCGGAAATCCCACAGTACAAATGATGAATGCTATCATAATGATACCTATCTTTCTCATGTCTACTCCCCTTCCTTTTGTTTTCTATGAACCTATTTCCTTAAACTTTAAAACGAAATCTACTATGTATTTCTTGTACCCCTCCTTTCTATTAATCACTTATTCTAAGTTAAGAATAACCAATAGCACTAAAATAATCAATATGAGGATAAACATTCCACCGGCGGACTTAACCGATATTTAGTCAAAGAATTTTTCCTTATTAACGGTTACCTTTAATTCAGTTTGTCCACGCAGGCACCTGCACCAGTTACCTTGACAGTTTCGCCTGTTACCACTTTGGAAATGGAGTGAATATCCAGTTCTACCGGTTCCCGGCCGAGCATATCAGCTGTCTCAACATCTCTTTGGGTACCGTCAAACACACAAAAAAAGCCCTCCATAACGTAAATAAAGGGCTTTCTTTTTTATGATACATTCATATTAATTTTTCCCCCTGCTTTTCGCCTCTCTCTAAATTCGGCCGCAGCTGTGAAAAGGGCGTCTGTTGACGAGTTAAGTGCTGTTTCACAAGAATCTTGTAAAACACCTACGATAAAGCCCACGCCAACTACCTGCATTGCAATATCATCTGGAATTCCAAAGAGGCTGCATGCCAAAGGAATTAGTAATAAAGAACCACCTGCAACACCCGAAGCACCGCAAGCACATACTGCTGATAAAACACTAAGGATTACTGCCGTTGGGATATCCACTTGAATATCCAATGTATGAACTGCAGCCAGTGTCAGAACGGAAATCGTAACAGCGGCACCAGCCATATTAATGGTTCCGCCCAACGGAATGGATACAGAGTAAGTATCTTTATTCAAGCCAAGTTTTTCACATAATCTCATGTTAACAGGTATGTTTGCAGCAGAACTGCGTGTAAAGAATGCTGTAATTCCACTTTCCCTTAAACATGTAAATACAAGTGGGTATGGATTTTGACGAATACATATAAATACCATGATTGGATTAACAACGAGAGCTACAAAGAGCATGCAACCCAACAAAACAGCAAGTAACTTTCCATAATCAAGTAAAGCATCAAGTCCACTTGTAGTAATAGCCTCAATAACTAGTCCCATAATACCAAAAGGCGCAAATTTGATGATCCATGTAACGATTTTGGTAACGGCATCTGAAATATTGGATATCATTGTTTTGGTAGTATCCGGCGCACTTTTCAAGGCTAAACCAATAAGTATTGCCCAAGCCAATATACCGATATAGTTCGCATTGTAAATCGCCGATACCGGGTTGTCTACGATGCTCATTAGCAATGTTTTAAGAACCTCTACTACACCACCAGGAGCCGATAAATCTTCAGAACCTGTAGCAAGTGTTAAGGTTACAGGGAATATAAAACTTGCAATAACTGCTATAAATCCGGCTAAAAAAGTACCCAACAGATAAAGAACGAGAATCGATTTCATATTCGTTTTATGTCCACTTTTATGTTGAGCGATGGCCGCCATAACTAAGAAAAATACCAATATTGGCGCAACCGCTTTCAAAGCTCCTACAAATAAAGATCCTAAAATGATAAAGGGTTTCGCTACACTCGGAATAGCAATGGCGAGAATAATACCTACAACCAAACCGATACATATTTGTTTAACTAAACTTAAGCGATTCCACATATTCCATAGTTTTTTCATGAAAATCCCCCCTTGTAAAATGCAATATTACCTAGCTCATTAAAAATGACCCTAGGAACTGCACCCTTCATTATCTACACTTCACCTTTTATTAATACTATTTCAATTAGTTGGTATTTGTCAACTTAAAATTTCCGCTTCCCTAATAGTGCGGACTTGGCGCTCGAACAACTCGAACTATTCAAATTTGTCCTAGGATCTGGTGCTGTTACTTAAAAACACCTTATCCTTCTACCCTCGTTCAAAGACCACCGTTTTTATTTCTCTCTTTAATTTTCCTATATTTCTGTGAATGCAACGGATACCCCCATATCCACACGACATAGTTCATATTATACTAGAGAATGACCATCATCTAAGGGTGTATATACGAAGATAATGGTCCCTCAAATTATAGAACGAAAACCTAAAATTCACGAGAACTACGACCCTATTTAAAAATATAAATCTTCTAGCTAATTTGTATGAAACCCTATGCAGTTATGGATTAGCTCAAGCAAATATAAATCTCAAATCCACTCATCGTTTTGGACGCCAACCATTTTATTCCACCCAAAGTTACATGTCTGAGTCGCATTCACCTAGGATTTATATCTCTGCTTACCTTTCCAAATTAACAAATCCAAGATAATCCCAACACATGCTCCAACACTATC
The DNA here is from genome assembly GCF_040812445.1 of Lentibacillus sp. L22. NCBI lineage: Bacteria > Bacillati > Bacillota > Bacilli > Caryophanales > Bacillaceae > Lentibacillus > Lentibacillus sp. L22. The sequence continues at coordinate 16,039 of NZ_JBFNXI010000050.1, forward strand.
AATCAGGACATCTCTAACCTCAGCGGATCGGCCGGGTACAAATAGCTGGTGCAATTCATCTGATGATGCATAGAGTACGCAAATAATCAAAGCAATCCCGATAGTCCATCGCCCCGCGCCACTTCTTCTTAGGGTATGGGTCAACAGTAACCCAAGTATTAAATAGGCTAAGAAATGGGCACACTTTCTGACAATATGATGAAACTCATCCATGTTAACCTCTGTACCTGGAACAACTTTTTCGACAATCGTTACCATAACATCTGATATTCCTATACTAAGTTCATCGGAGGACGAAGCTGGTTCATGGGATAAATAGAAAATAATAGCCATCCAAAAAATAACGGCTGCCCAGGAAAATATTTTGATCATTTGTTTTGTTCCTCTTCTCTCTCCGTTTTAATTCTAATGAGAAAATCTGCCCTGACTATAATGATCCGTCAAACCAGTATCCTAGCTCAATATTTTCTCCATTTTAAAATTGGTCAGTATAGCCCTGTTGTTTGCAAATCTCTTGGTATCCCCGATGTTCTCCAACTTTTTATAACTTTGCTTTTTTCATCGATTGGCGCCCAAGCTGCTAATTGAGCTGTTGAATAATCCCTTGCCCATTTACAGTATGAACCGTTTCATAGAACAAATTGACAAGTTCCTCGGTATCTCTACTGTTAAATTTGATAATATCCACCATCACACCTCCGCAACAAAATTGTGTCGTATGGCAGTAACTAATTGCTCGACGGGAAAGTGGAATTATGTACGTCGGCACTCCAACAATACTATTTCTCTTAGAGAGACTACGGGAAACGCAGCCTGTTCCATATCGTTATAAATACGAGACCACAAACTCCGCATTCCCTTGCAATTCATAAGCCTTTATTCCATGTGGCAAAATAAAATGAGTACCTTTTTCAACATGAAAAGCCTTCCCATTCACACGAATCTCGGCACTTCCATGAATAACACTGACCTGCAAGAAGTCCTTGGTTAATTCCTTGCTAACCTTACCATGCAATGTCCAATGATAAACAGTAAAATATTGTGCTTCGATCAGCTGTTTACTAATTAATCCGTCACGAACTTCCTTTTTTTGGTCAGCCACTACAGGTTGATGTGGGACGGTTGCCACCTCTTTGGCACGCTCCAAATGCAATTCACGTTTGCCCCCCTGTGCGTCCACCCGATCATAATCGTACACACGATAGGTAATATCCGAGCTTTGCTGTGTTTCCAGAATGACAATCCCTTTCCCAATCGCGTGAATCGTGCCACTTGGAACATAAAAAAAGTCGCCTGCTTTCACTTTTACGCGCTGCAGTAACTGATCCCACTCACCTTGATCCAACATATACTCCAGTTCTTCCCGCGTGCGGGCATGGTGTCCCAATATCAATTCAGCACCAGGTTCGGCACTTAATACATACCAGCATTCCGTTTTCCCGTATGGTACACCTTCCACATGACGAGCAAAATCGTCGTTTGGATGGACTTGGACAGACAGGTCATCATTTGCATCCAACATTTTTACCAATAGTGGATATTCCTCATTATTGTTCACTTGCTTATTAAATAATTCACCATGTTCGCTCCATGCATCCGCTAACGTCTTTCCGGCTAATGGTCCATTTTCAATCATGCTTGATCCGTTTGGATGGGCGGAAATCACCCACGCCTCTCCTGTTTTTTCGTATGGAATATTATAATGGTACTCCGTTTTTAATTTTTGCCCACCCCATATCCGTTCCTGAAATACAGGTTGTAAAAAAATCGGTTCGTTATACATCTATTTTCCCTCCATCAATTTATCACTCATGTTAATTTATTGCATTAAAGGTGGATTTTGATCACACCGGAATTTATAAAGTTATTGATTATCGCGGTCAACTATCTGGTTTGGGAAATGAAATCATTGGATAGATTTTTCCTAGTTTACTAAGATTAAGAAATTGGGAAACCGTTGACAACCATCGCTATGAACATTCTAGCATATTACCAAGGTACAACCTATTTAATAACGCTTCCTGTTATGGGAAAAACTAATCCAAAAACATGCACTAAATTTTGAGAATCGCTGATATAATTAATGAACCTGTCGATAAGTAGTTAAGCTGATTCAACACAGCCGGTTTAACACCAAGAAATAAAAATATATCCGCGTTGTTTTTATGCTTTTGGGCACCCTATTACCGGGTGATAAACATGAAAGCAAACGAACTGGAAACGAAACGATTTGACAAAGCACTGGATGAATTCATCGACCTATTCAATAACCTGGAACAGGATGAACCGCTTATCCATTTTAGTGACGATGTTGTTAAAAACATTGAACTTGCCAAGAAGAAATATGGAGATCATATGGTGGATGAGAAGATAAATACGGTTGTGCGGGAAATGCTCTCTTGGCTGGATCTGGAGGACGTTGAGGATGAAGCAGAAGACCAGGAAGAAGAGGATGAACAAGATGATGAGGAGTAACTGCAGGTTCGGGGATAGTAAAAAACAACTACCGCCGGGCTATTCTCCTTGCCAATGTCCCTGCTAAACTTGCTGTGAAACATTTTACGGCGGTTTTGGCACTTTTATCGGCGATTTTCAATTTTCTCCTTAAAACGAGCCAAATTTATATCAAAGTTATGACAAGCATTTTCCATTTCGTTCAATTGTATACTGCTTTGATCAACTTTTATGCGTTCTCGATCAACTTTGTCGCGTTCTCGATCAACTTTGTGTCTAATTCCATTAACCTTTGTAAACCTTTCTGCCTTTACGCCAAGCCCCTCCACTGACAGCGAATTTGTTGCGTCGCCATACCTACCCTCCCGCCCCATATATATTAGTTCTAAAATTTTTTTATTCCATGCCACCGTACCCGTTCCAGTTTCGATAGTAGTAATGATAGATGAAGATGATTTCTGGTAATTCATTTCTGTCTACTTCATATCCCTGTTGTCTACGAAAGGAGGGGTAGCTTTGGACCGGCATACTATTACTGTTCAGGAGGTCGCAGCTTATCTGGGTGTGCATACCGATACAATTTATTGCATGGTAAAACTTAACCAGATCCCGCACTTAAGGCTGCGTAACAAAATTTTATTTACGAAAGACTCCATTGATTTATGGATTCAAGATCAGGCAAAGGCAACCCGCATGAGTAAAAATGCAGGTTCATTGGCCCGTTTCTATTAATAGTGGATTAAACCAAGGGAGGAAGATTAGATGGACAACCAGGTGTTTTTGTTGTTGAAGGAACGGTATGAACAAAGTGGAGTGATTTTGTCTGCAAGAGAATTACAGCGGACATTGCCAAAACCATGCACATCGGAATATGTAGTAGAGGGGATTTATAGATTTGATGCGTATTTGGACATGGCTCAGCGCGATGGTAACGCAACATTTAAAAGGTGATTGCTGATCCGAACAAATTGAATAAGTCATTATTACATCATTAAAAAGTATTTTAGAAAAAATAACACCCCGTCTCACCTACATAAATAGCACACGTAGGAACGCAAGCCTTCAGTTCGACAGGGCATATCCTTTATTATTAATTTCAACCATAGATTTTAGTGCTGATCCTAAATAATATCTTAATTTTTTGATTAAACATGTACCTGAACTAGCCACCATAAAAGCCGCTCTCATGTTATACTATGCGCCATCCATCATATCAGCTTTTTCGTTAATATCATCGATAACAGATAACACCCAGGATACCTCTGACCTCATTGATATTATTTCATCCATTACATACACAAATTTTATCCCAGGCACTCGTGCAAATACTAATAACCTGATTTGCGTGTGTGCCTGGCAACCACTTAATACGCTCTAATAACCCCACAACCAACGCGCTTTCCAGAATCCCCAGACGGTTGTGAGCGAAAGTCGTCCGGATTTTCATGAATCATTACCGACTTGCCAATAATATCTTGACTCTTGAACCGGTTGGTAAAAAAGGACATTCTTGAATAACCGTTGTTGGAAAACAAAACGGGAAAATCCCCGGGGTGGTGGCCATGTGGCTGATTATTCGGATTCCAATGCCCACCAGCCTGTTTAAAAGGATCTGCTTCATCTCCTACCGAGCAATCACCTTTTTCATGAATGTGGAAACCATGTGGTCCAATTGGCGCCTTGTCACCATGTGCAGGTTGGTAATGCGGCAATCCATTTACTTCAACCGTTACCTCATTTCCACCAGGGACATCGGTGAACAAAACATATCCACGCAGATTCGGTGCCAATTCGCTTCCTCTAATCTCTGCATATGCCCTACTCACTTGATTTCTTACCGGATAATACGTATAAAACGGATAATAGATATATGGATACAATTTAGTTAACCTCCTTTATCATGCCCATTTTATGCCCAGGAGGATTATTTTGTGATGGGATAGGATGGTTCCAGGCCGCTGCTGTTAATCACTATATTGGTTACAGTCCTATCTATAAAAGTATGATTATCAACCATAATGGGGTAACTATCGACCTTATTTCAGGAATATCGGCCAAGATGGGGGAACCTTCGACCTTAGTTCTGCGTATATCAACCAGGACGAGTGAAATATCAACCTTGGTTCAGGAATATCGGCTGGGATATGGAAATTATCGACCCTGATTTAAGGGTATCAACCAAGTTTGGGCGATGACCAACCGAAATAAGAAAATTAACCGAAAAAATTGTGTGCGCTTTTAGCACGCACACAATTCCTTTTCCCGTATAAACCAATATTTCATTCTTCATTCCCAATTACGTTCTCCTGCTTTTTCTCATTCACTACCAACTGAAAAACATCCGGTCTTGCATAATGGCCAACCACGTCAAAGTCAAACTGTGCCTCAGCAATCCTGTTCAAATCAATATCACCGTAAATAATTTCTTCCTTGCCAAATACAGGTTTGGCAAGGAAGTTTCCCAACGGATCCACAATACAGCTGCCACCCCGGGACATTTCGTTAGGCAGATTTGCAAATTCCTCACGGGAGGCGATATCAGGTGGAAACATATCCTTTGTTGTGTATTGATTACACGATAAAACAAAACACCTTCCCTCCGCAGCAATATGACGCATAGAGGCTAACCAGGTATCACGCGGGTCCGCTGTTGGCGCAATATAGATTTGTACACCTTTTGCATACATCGCCGTCCTTGCCAGTGGCATATAATTTTCCCAACAAATCAACGAACCAATTTTGCCATATGGTGTGTCAAAAACAGGTAACGTACTGCCATCTCCCTCTCCCCAAATCAACCGTTCCGAGCCAGTCGGTTTCAGTTTTCTATGCTTACCGAGTAATTGCCCATCCGGACCAAAAAATAGTGCTGTGCAATAAAGCGTCCCTTGGCTGGAGTCACTGTCTTTTTCAATTACCGCACTCCTTTGTCTATTTAAACCTAACCGAAATTAAGCCTAAAATTAATCAAAGACCTCTTCTCTATTACCAAGAAGAATGTTTGTTTCACCCCCCGGATTTACTTCCCGAGGCCAGCAGATGGGGTCAAACCACAAGCAATCTTTGCCTGTTTAAAATCCCACCACACTGTATACATAGGGGATTCCACACCTATGTAGCCTGCGCGAGGCAATCGCTTTTTGGCTTTCTTTCCGATATTAACTGCACTGTTGATATCTCTCGAAAGCGTTGTACCGCAGTTTACACATGTAAAGCTGCGAATAGATGGATCTTTTTTCTCTTTGTTACCGCAGACACAACAGGTTTTGGTTGTGTCACGTTCATCGATCTTTTGATAATATTTACTACTTTTTTCCTGCACCCAGTTCAAAATACTCCTGAATTTACCGACTGGTGTTTGATTTAACATGGCTCTTCTCATTGACCCGTATTTCGCTACATCGGGAGTTGGTGTATAGTCACCAATGTAGATCGCATCGTAACGCTTGGAAAAATAATGCGCATAGCTAAATAACAGCGTCTTCATTTGTTCTCGACGTTTTAATTGCGCCTTTTCCAAAGCATGATTGAGTCTCTTCCAACGTTTGCTTGGCTCAAAATAGGTGACGTTTGGGGTGCATACCAGCTTATTAAATTTTTCACATTTGTCCCGTTTTGATTTGATTTCATCGATTCGTTTATCCCAATACTTCAACAGTGCATTCATCGATTTCAATTCATATGATTTTCCATCACTGCCTAATCCTACTGCCAAATTCTTATGGTTGGGATCAAATACAATAAACGATTGTTCCTTCACCTTGGTGATTTCTTTGACATCTTCTATTGTAAAAATGGCATAATACGAATCCAGATCCTTTGTAATGCGAAGGGTTTTGA